>JACQWW010000057.1:11856-20874 GCA_016209025.1 Elusimicrobiota bacterium
TGAGGGAGCTTGCCTCGGAATTCAAGCTCCCCTATGATGACATCCGGTCGCGGTCCCTGACGCTCAAAAAACAATTACTGGAAATCATGCCGGCCGTCGCTATATCCTCAAACACGGCAGCCAGCCCCCAGGAAACGCCCAAACCGCCAAAGGAGAAATGATAATGGATTTAGATCCTAACGAACCAAAACCGGAGCCGATGCCGGAACCGCAAACGGATTTTTCCGGCCAGCCGCCCCAAACCACGCCAGCAACCGTTCAGGGGGGGTCAGCCCCTGAACCCCGTAGCGGAGGGGGGCCCGTCCAGCAGGACGGGGGAACCGCCGGGACTGGTTCCCAGGGGTGCGGGGGGCAGGGGCTGACCCCCCCTGAACGGTTGCCCACGCCGCAACCTAAGCCATATAATCCTTGGCTTGCACTCTTGGGCGTATTGTACGCGGCCGTCCTTATCGCCTCAGCCGCCTTCATGACGCGCTGGCCGAAACTGCTTCCCGAGGCGCCCCGCGAAACCGTAAAAAAAACATCGGCTCTCAAACTTTTGGATTTCGACTATAAAAGCCAAGCCATCGGCATCGTCCGCCTTGACGGTTTGATCGCCATGGAACGTCGGGGATCGTTTTTCGGCGAAACAACCATTGATCGTTTGGAAAAAAATCTGGAACGTATGGCTAAAAAACGGCACGTCAAGGCCATAATTCTAAGAATCAATTCCCCCGGCGGCACCGTGGCCAGCAGTCAGGAACTCTACCGCAGCATCAGGGACCTGCGCCAAAAATACAGAAAGCCGGTCATCGCGTTACTGGGCGACGTGGCGGCCAGCGGCGGCTTTTACGTGGCCAGCGCTTGCGACAAGATCGTGGCCGAACCCGGCACTATTACCGGCTCCATCGGCGTCATCTTCCAAAGCGGCCACTTCGACGGGCTTCTCAGGCGCTACGGTATCGAATTCAACACCATTAAATCAGGACCTTACAAAGACATCGGTAATCCGTTCAGGCCCATGAAGCCGGAAGAAAAAGAAATCCTTCAAAATTTAATTGACACGGCCTATAGCCAATTCATCATGGCAGTGGCCGAAGGCCGCAATATGCCCCCCGACAAAGTCAAAGAACTGGCCGACGGCAGAATCTGGGCCGGCCAGCAGGCAGCGCAAATCAAAATGATTGACGAAGACACGGGCTTCAAGGGCGCGATCGAACTGGCGAAAAACCTCGGCAAAATTTCCGGGGAGCCCAGGCTGATCTGGGACGGGGACCTGCGCGAGGATATTTTGGAAAGCTTTTTGAAAGGCGAGACAGGAGCGCGCTTCCTCGGCCTTATACCCGCGACAGGTATTACTGCGGTAGGAGCGTTGGATTATGCCAAGCTTCCGCCCTCCGGCCGTCTCTATCTTTGGACAGGGTATTGGTATGACGCTTTTAAAACCCTTTGAAGCGCTCGCCAAGCCATGGAGCAGCCCCCGCTGGATTTTATTGATCCTGATCGGGATTAACCGCGTTATCCTGCGTTACATGTCCAGCGCCAGCCAGGGCCAGACAACCCTGCCGCATTTTTTCCCACGCTTGGCCTTTGAAATTATAACCGCCTTTCTCCTGGCTCTTTTCCTGGCTTTTTGCGTGGCCGCTGCCCTTAAAATTTTCAATAGCGGGGCAAATGAGCCAAGCCAGACGCCCGCTTTCAGAGAGCTTCTCAACATGACGATCACCTCGCAATCGCCCTATCTTATGGCCGGACCGTGCGTCTTGGCCGCGGCCCTGGTTTATCAATTCCTGGGGGCAGATGCCTGGCGGACCGCGGAAAATTTTCTGCATGGCTTTTTTCCGGCGGCCGTCATGGTGGCGCTTTACGTCTCGCTTCGCCGGCAATTTTTGAAATGGGGGGAACTGGCCGTTATCGGCCTGACTTTGTCGCCATGGCTCATGCTGGTCGGATGCGTCTTCGCCGGACTGGTGTCAATTTTTCTTCTTATCGCGGCTGTTATCGTGATTGCTTTGATTACTTAATGGCGGGAAGGGGTCAGGTCTTCATTTGTCATTTGTTGACAGGAACTAAATGGCGGCCACAGTTTGTTGTAACAAATGACAAATGAAGACCTGACCCCTTCCCGTCTGGCCCCAAGCAACGATGTCTGAAATCGGCAACGCTGAAATCATTAAAATTCTTTCCCTGATGGGTCAATTTTTAGATATCAAGGATGCCAACCGCTTCAGGGTCAGAGCCTACGAACGCGCGGTCCAAATCCTGGCCGGCGTCACCCAAAAACTTTCAGAAATGAGCGCCGAGGAATTAAAAACGATTCCCGGCATCGGATCGAGCATGATCGCCCATATAAGGGAAATCGCCGAAAACGGCACGCTTGGAGAATTTGAAAAGCTCAAAAGGCAGATTCCTTCAGGGGTGCTCAAGCTTCTTGAAATTCAGGGCATGGGGCCTAAAAGAGCCAAATTATTATGGGAAACATTGAAAATTGATTCTCTGGAACATTTAAAAAAAGCAGCTCAAGAAGGCAAACTGCGCGAACTGCCGGGTTTCGGGGAAAAACTGGAAGCCAAAATCCTCAAAGGCATCGCCTTTGCCCAAGCCGCGGCCAACCGGGCGCTTCTTTGGGACGCCAAAGGGGCGGCCGACGAACTCGTTAAAACGGTCAAGTCCCTGCCCCAAGTAATCCAGGCCGTGGCGGCCGGCAGTCTGCGCCGCGGCAAAGAAACGATCGGTGATTTGGACATTCTTTGCACGGCCACCGACGGCGCCCAGGTTATCGAACGCTTCACAAAACTGCCGCAAATAGAACGCGTGCTTGCTGCCGGCGAAACCAAGGCGGCTGTCTGGCTGAACAGCCAGATACAATGCGATTTGCGAGTGGTCGCGCCTGATTCCTTCGGCGCGGCTCTCCTGTATTTCACCGGATCGAAAGATCACAACATCACCCTGCGCGAATACGCTCTTAAGCTTGGTTACAGTATTAATGAGTACGGGCTCTTTAAAATTAAGCCGGGAAGCGAAACAAAAGAATTGGGAAAAAAAATTGCAGGAAAAACCGAAGAAGAAATATTTAAAGCCCTGGGCCTTGATTGGATAGCGCCGGAACTCCGGGAAAACCGGGGGGAAATCGAAGCGGCCCGCGCCGGACGCCTCCCCAAGCTTATCGAATATAGGGGGATATTCACACCCACACGCGCCTTTCCGACGGCGCCAATACCATCGAAGAAATGGCCAACGCCGGATTTAGGATGGGCTGGGAATGGATTTTTGTAGGCGACCATTCACAAAGCGTCCATGTCGCCAACGGTCTTTCGCCAAAAGACCTTCACCGATCAATTGAAGAAACGCGCCAAGTCAACAACAAAATAAAAAATATCCGCGTTTTCCGCTCCATGGAAGTGGACATCCTTAAAAACGGCGCCTTGGATTACAATGACGATGACTTGGGCGCCATTGACGCGGTTGTAGCCGGCATCCACAGCAATATGAACATGTCCGAACAAGAGATGACCGAACGGATCGTCAAGGCGGTCCAAAATCGTCACGTTGACATCCTGGCCCACCCCTCGGGTCGGCTCATCAATAAAAGGGACGTATACCAAGTAAATATCGAAGCGATTCTTGAGGCCTGCCAAAAAAACAAAACAGCCGTTGAAATCAACGGCCAGCCCGACCGCCTGGACCTTTTCGATTTTCACGCTAAACGCGCCAAAGAACTCGGCATCCCCCTAGTCCTGACCACCGACGCCCACGCCGCGGGCCAGCTGGCTTTCATGGAACTTGCCGTCATCACCGCCCGCCGGGCCTGGCTTGAAAAAGGCGATGTCTTAAATTCGCTTTCCGCCAAGGAACTCGCCGAATGGCTGGAAATAAAAATTTGATCCCTGCTATTTCAAGCCGCTATGCCTGACTTATTCGCGCACAGCCGGGAAGGCCTGCCAAAGGAACAATGGCATTCTCTTGAAGATCATCTATCTGGAACGGCAAAGCTGGCCGCGGAATTCGCGTCGGCTTTCTCCTCGCGCGAATGGGGCTATCTGGCCGGGTTGTGGCACGACTTGGGCAAGTATCGCCCAGAATTTCAGAAGCGTCTTGCGGGTGAATAGTTGCCCGCGGAGCACTCTGGGGCCGGCGCCGCTCTCGCCTTTCGCTAGGATAAGGAACTTGGCATGCCACTCGCCTTTGTTATCGCAGGCCACCACACTGGCTTGGCAAACCTCGTTGAAAGCGGACCGGACCTTCCTAAACCCCTCAAAGAGCGCCTACAAGAGAACGACGGCATCTTGCAGGAGCTTCTTGCCTTTGTGCCACCTCAAGCAAGCCAGCACGTATTATCTGCATTACCACGGTTCCTTTTAAGAGAACCAAGCTTGTCGCAAATGGAATCTAACGTCATGCTTCGACGTATGGAGTTTTGGATCCGCTTTCTATTTTCATCTCTTGTTGATGCCGACTGGCTCGATACCGAGGCATTTCTCGACCCTCCCCGCAGCCATCTGCGGAGCGGATTTTGCTCCATCGCAATCCTATGTGAGGGGATTGACAACTCCCTTGATAGGATGATGGACTCGATTCCACGGGAAAGAAGAGACACGCCGGTTAATCGCGCCAGGGCAGAGGTCTTATCCCTGTGTCGCAAGGCAGCCAAGTCTTCCCCCGGATTTTTTTCGCTCACCGTGCCAACGGGGGGAGGCAAGACCCTTTCCTCTATGTGTTTTGCTTTGCGCCATGCCGAAACTCACGGACTCAGGAGGGTTATCGTCGTCATTCCCTACACCAGTATTATTGAGCAGAACGCGGATGTTTATCGGCAGGCATTGGGTGCGACAAATGTTATCGAGCATCACTCAAACCTGGACCCTGGCTTGAAAGGCAAATTAAATGCGCCCGAAACCGCCCAGCGGCATGAATTGGCCTGCGAAAATTGGGACGCGCCGGTTATTGTGACCACGAACGTCCAGTTCTTTGAGTCACTTTTTTCAAGCCGGTCCTCCAGCTGTCGCAAATTGCACAACATAGCCCGAAGCGTGATTATCCTCGATGAGGTGCAGACCTTGCCGCCAGCTTTCCTTTTGAGCATTTTGGATAGCCTAAACGAGCTGGTTTCACGGTATGGCTGCACGGTGGTCCTTTCCACCGCAACTCCGCCAGCCCTTACGGCTAGGGAACGTTTCGACGCCGGGCTCAAAGACGTCCGCCCCATTATCCCTGATCCGGGAAAGCTGGCCATGACGCTCAAGCGCGTCGAGTACAAATGGCCCGATCTCGGGGCTCCTCCCATTGGCTGGGACGCGCTGGCCAGGGAATTATTGAACCATCGCCAAGCCTTGGCCATTGTCCATAAACGGGATGATGCCCGCACGCTGGCTCAGTTGCTCAAAGAGCTCGATCTGGAGCGGCTCGTATTTCATCTTTCAGCCCTCATGTGTCCAACTCACCGCTCAGATACGCTTTCCAATATCAGGGATGTTCTTCAAAAAAAAGAGCTTTGCCTTGTGGTTTCAACGCAACTCGTGGAAGCGGGTGTGGACCTGGATTTCCCCGTTGTGTATCGCGCCTTGGGAGGGCTTGACAGCATGGTCCAGGCCGCAGGCCGCTGCAACCGCGAAGGCCGGATGGAAAAGGGTAGATGCGTGTTCTTCATCGCTCCCACAACCCCGCCGCCTGGAACGCCCAAAAAAGCCATGGGGATTACCTCCTCTCTGCTTAGGGAAAAGGGCGGCACGATTGACCCTAACGACCCATCCATTTTTGAGACTTTCTTCAGGGAACTATATTTTGTTGAGACGTTGGATGCGCGCGCCGTCCAAACCAATCGTCAGCAGTTCAATTTTGCCGTTGTTGGCCGGGACTTCAAGCTCATCGAGGACGGCTTTACACATCCGGTTGTCGTCCCTTATGGCGACGCTGAAAATCGCCTTGAGGCTTTGCGTAAGAACCCGAACAGGGAAACTTTAAGAGCATTGCAGCCTTTTCTTGTCAGCATTTATCCCAGCGCTTTTGATAAGCTTTGCAATGCAGGCGCGCTTGAAGAGATCAACGGCGTTTTCGCCCTGTCTCAAACTTTTAAAAGCTCATATGATCCTGATTTCGGCCTGATTACCGATGAGACTCCAAAGGCTGATCCAAAAGCCTTGATCTTGTAGCGAGGAGGATTCCGATGCCGGAAAACCGAGGTTGCACATTAAGCCTTCGAGCCAGGGGGCCGCTTGCGTGTTTTACGCGGCCCGAACTCAAAGCGGAACGAGTTTCATACCCTGTCATGACACCTTCGGCAGCCAGAGGGCTTTTTGAAGCTGTGCTTTGGAAGCCGGCTATCTGCTGGCGCATCAAGCGCATTAAAGTCCTCAAAGAAATCAAGTTCACCGCATTCCAGCGCAATGAGGTGAACAACAAGGCCGTAGCGCCCGCCATGTCCGTCATCAGAGACGGCGGTCCCGCGCCTTTGTTTTTCGCCGAGGACAATCGTGCCCAGAGAAACACCGTGGCCCTGCGCGACGTGGACTATGTTGTTGAGGCGCATTTTGTGATGACGGACAAAGCCGGTGCCGAGGACAACACGGTTAAATTTCTTGAGATGTTCGAGCGCCGCGTGGCTAAAGGCCAGCATTACCACCAGCCCTATTTCGGTTGCCGCGAATTCGTCGCCGAGATTCTTCCGGCGGACGGCGCTCCACCGCCCATTAAAGAGACCAGGGACTTCGGCCTTATGTTGTGGGACGTCCTCTACGGTGCGGATAAAAACACCGCGGCCTTTTTTTCGGCGAGGTTCGAAAACGGTGTTCTTGAAGTCCCGGAGAACCCCGAACTCGCCATGGCCGCGCAAGCCGCGGGAGGCGATTCATGATTCTTCAGGCGCTTTTTAATTTGGCCCAAAACGAGGGCCTGATGGATGACCCTGACTACGAATGGAAAAAAGTGCCTTGGCTGGTGTATGTGGGTAAGGAAGGGGAACTGTCTGGAATCGTCGGGACCCATAACGTGCCCCCGCAAGAGGAAGGCAGAAAAAAAATGCCTAAACCCGTGCCAAAACGGTTCCTCCTGCCCAGAGAAAAAGCGCTGACAAGCGGGGCGCGCGCCTTTCTGCTTTACGGAAAATCGGATTACGTTTTTGGCATCGATCCCGGCGGTGAACGCTCTGCCGATCAACTCAAGGAACGTTTTAAACTCTTTCGTGAACGCGTTCAAGAATGCCGCGAAGCCACAAAGGATGCCGCGGTCCAGACGGTATGCAAGCTCCTCGAGGATGTGGCAACAGGCAGGCAGAAGGTCAGCCTGCCGAAAGACTGCGGCGGAAGCGACCTTTTCGCCTTCATCTATTCCCCCGACAATAATATGCTGGTCACTGACAGAGAAAAGGTGCGGGCCTACTGGAAAAATCAGCGAGCGCAGGTGCTGCCTAAAAATACAGAGGACGGCAATGTCCGTCGTTGTCTGGTTACCGGAAATTTATGGCTAACTAAAGTAGATAATTTCCCAAGTACCAAAAGAGTTCCGGGCGGCACTAGAAGCGGGGTGGCCCTGGTTTCATTCAACAAGGGCGCCTTTGAATCATATGGCTGGGAAGGAAATGACAATGCTCCAATTTCGCGCGAAGCCGCTGAGGCGTGCTCCACGGCCTTAACTCGACTCCTTGACCCAGCTTATCCGAACCCTCGCGATCCCGGAACAGTCTTACCTCGCCGCAATCTTCGGCTCAGCGACGACACCGCGGTCTGTTATTGGTCTTCGCGGACAGGGCCGGAGGATTTCGCATCCTTTTTTGGTCCCCTCTTGGAAGCGAATCCAGAGAGCGTGAAGGAACTCTACCACTCGATTTGGAAAGGTCAAATGCCGGCAAAGGAGGACCCGTCAGCTTTCTACGCCTTAACCTTGAGCGGCGCCCAGGGCCGGGCCATTGTGCGCGACTGGTTTGAATCCACAGTGAAGCAGGTCCAGGGTAACTTGGCCCGCCATTTCGCCGATCTCGACATCGTGCACAACGCGCCGCGCAAAGAAGGCTCAAGCCATCCGCCAGGATTGTCTCTGCGCACGCTGCTTGAATCCCTGGCTGACCCTGTTAGGAACCGCAGCGAGGGCATCCCAGCGCCCCTTTCCACGCAATTCATCAAGGCCGGTTTAAGCGCAACGCCTTACCCGCTTGCCGTCCTGCAAAGAGCGCTTCTTAGGTTTCGCGCGGAGATCGGGAAAGAACAAGACCAAGTACAGGGATGGCTCGTTAAGAACTGGAATGACGCGCGTGCGGCCCTTATTAAGGCCGTGCTTAATAGGAGAAAGCGATTCTCAAACGAAACAGTCCCATACAAGGAGGTTCAAAGAGAAATGGATCCGAACAATGCAAACGAAGGTTACGTGCTCGGGCGCCTCATGGCGGTTCTTGAGCGGCTCCAACGCGAGGCCATTGGAGACCCGAATGCGTCGGTCGTGGACCGTTACTTCTCCGGCGCATCGGCCGCGCCAAAAAGCGTTTTCGTGCGGCTTCTTAAGAACGCGCGCCATCATGTCCGAAAAGCCAAGGACGAACCTGAGCGGGCGGGATTCGTGTTTCTGCTGGATAAGCTGGTGGATGAGCTGGCTGAGCGTTTCGATCCAAAACGCAACGGCTTCCCCGCCCATCTGGATATGGAACAACAAGGGCTATTCGTCCTTGGATATCACCAGATGAGACATTGGTTTTGGATGAACAAGGAAGAACGCGAAAAATGGCAGTCCCTATACCCGGACGCCCCTCGTGCCTATTTATGGGGTTCCAGGAATTGAACAATGTCCTTTCTAAACCCAACGCTAAGCTCAAACCAAATAAACAAAAAAAAAAAAAATGACAACCGCAACTGCCCCTGAAGTGATAGACCGCCGATACGACTTCGTCCTAATCTTCGATGTCAAAAACGGCAATCCAAACGGAGACCCGGACGCCGGGAACTCGCCGCGCATCGATCCGGAAACCGGACACGGCCTGGTCAGCGACGTGTGTCTCAAGCGCAAGATTCGCAACTTCATTTGTCTCGCCAAATTCAAGGACACGGCTGCCGAGGC
>JACQWW010000254.1 GCA_016209025.1 Elusimicrobiota bacterium
TCATTGCGAGGCCCCTGCGGGGGGCCGTGGCAATCCCAAGCGCCGGGTGGTTTTGAGATTGCTTCGCCCGAGGCTCGCAATGACAAACCGGCTGAGGAAATTTTTTTGCCGACATGAACCCGACTTTTATGCTACAGTCTCTCTTTTCTTCTTGTATTGACTTGTGCGAAAGCTGGCCAAGGAATGCCTTGCCTTCTAAAGATGGACGCCATTCAAAAACTCCCGATTGATCGGTTTCATAGAAGGCATTCCCGATGCTGGTAACTACAAAGTCAAAATCTTGGAATCGATACTGATCGTTATGCACCAACAAGGCAGCAGGACTCACCCCAATCTGCGGCGCCAGCTCTTTTACCTTGGCTGCGCCCAGAGTGCGCGAGCGCATACATTTAACGTTTATTTTGTAACTAGAATTTGAAATTTTCCTAAAACGTCCTTTGGCTGCGAGTTTGCATTCCAGAGAAATAGATTTTTGTGTAAGGATATGTTTTGCTTGGAGATCGATATCATGTAGGCCGGTTTGGGCGTTTATATAGGGTTTGCTAATTTCCCATTTTTTGTGGTCCAAAATTTCTTCAAGAGACATTGCCACAGAGAACTCGTAAGCCTTCCCCCTAATCATAGGAATGACTTTGGGCTCATTGATGGTATCGGGTAGGTGCTGTATGGGGATATTATATTTTTGGCAGTAAGCCTTAATTTTTTCTATCCATAACTCTGGCATATAATAGCTCCGCGATTTTACTTCCCTTTCTTAAGGCTACCAGTTTTATCGCCTGCGGTCAAAAAACCTCGGCAGGATTTTTTAATTCTTTCAGAGCTTGGAGTTTGTCGGGAGACAAAATTTTTAGGCCGACCTGATACGAGGCATTGGTCCAGCCGAAGCCTTCCTTGGTGATGTAAGAGAATTTGGTTCCGACGTTGCCGTATTCGGCAAAAACTTCGTGGGAACCTTTGACCACGTCGTATTTTTCGGTAATCGTCTGGTTATAATCTCTCGCGTTTTTGGCGATGGTGTAAAGCCAGCGGTAGGCCAGGCGCTCGGCGTCTTTTCGGAATCCGTAAGTAACAAGGCCCCGCCAAGCAAGCATCTGGTGGGGGGCCCAGCCGTAAGGCCAATCCCATTGGCGCTGAGGCCTGTCCGCGGTAATTGGCCCGCGAGACTTTTCAGTTGTTGCCGCCAAACCACTGAGGCATTCCAGGTGCGACAAGGCGGCTTTCGCAACCTTTTGCGCTTGAGCCATGTTGGCTAGGCCGGCCCAAAGCGGATAAAACGCCGTGGCGCTGACATAGCCGGAGCGGCGCCGATTTTTAAAATCATAATCAAAAAAAAGGCCTTCTTTCTCGTCCCAAAGAAACTCCTTGATTTTTTTCTTTCTTTGGCCGGCCCTTTGGCGCCAGAGGGCGCTTTCCAGATGCCTGCCGTCGGACAAGACGAGCCTGCCCCTGAACACGCCATCTATGGCGCTCGCCATGTCCGTTTCTATCTTGAAAAGAAGCGAATTAAGGTCAACGCTGACAAAATCCGCGGTCCGGCCGTCGAATCGGTAAGTCGTGTCGTGGCCGGATTCGCGAACCGCCCGGTCGTGAATGAAAAAAACGTCAAGATCGGAATTTTTTATCCTGCCGGCCTTGTAGCCTTCAAGATAATCTTTAGAACTTAAATTCATCTGTTTGGCGTAAGGTAAAACAATGGAATCATAATGGCCGGCCTCGACCTCGGGGCAGGGCCCGGCGCCGTCATCAAAATACCGGCTTAACCCGGTTTCCTTGACCAACCTTAGTTCCTTGGTCCAATGATCCTCATACTCCTTGACGGCCGCCCCCAAGGCTTCGGCCAGCCATATTTTGTTGTCCGCAGTCTTTGGCAACTTGGCGTAGACCGCCAAAGCCATTGAGGTCAAAAAGGGCGGCTGGGACCTGGTGAGATAGTAGGTCCGGTTGGCATTTAAAATTTTTCCGTAATGCTTGATCTGATAAACATGATTGTCAACCATGGCTTTGGCCAGGTCCAGCCGGCCGTCTTCCAATAAGCCCAGGACGATAAAATAACTGTCCCAGCCGTACATTTCATTGAATCGGCCGCCGGGAACGACAAAGGGCGCGCCGCGGCGAGCGTCTTCGCCGTCACGATACAGTTTTAGGGTTAAAATGCCGTGTTTTCCTTCGAGCCCATTAAGGAATTGGTTGTTTATGCGCTCGGGCAGGGCGCGAATTTCAAGGCGGAGCTTGGGGCGGAGTCTTGCCGCGGATTGAAAATAATCCAAAGCCTCGGCATCGTCAAACGGCACGTAGACATAATTGAAGCCGCCGAGGACCGTTGTTTTCTCATCAACGACAATTCGAGCGAGCCCCTCCTCGTCCACCCGACGCGTCAAGCCGTCCCAAAACAGTTCCCTGATGAGCCGGCTGGTCCGGTCCACTGGATTTTCTTTGACGATGGTTTCATTGAAAGCGAATTCGGTTTTGCCTGAATCCGCGGCAAGCTTAAATTCCTGCAGTAAAACGGCCAGAGGGTACGTCCCTTCGATGAGATGCCTGCATTTGTTTTTGCCCATAACGATGAATTTTTTATCGCCATATCCCATTTGCAGGGCGGCCAGGGCCTCTGGCCCCGACTCCGTCCCCGAAGCTCTGCGGAGCGGGGCGGAGGGGGCGACAGGGTCGGCGATTGTGATTTTTTTGTCGTTGTCCGTGTCCTCCTCCTTAATCAAGCGGTTGATGGTTTCTTGAATCGGGATAAGACATTGTCCTTGGGCGAAGGCCGGATCATTTTTTATGAACAGGAAAAAAATCGTAACTACCCAGGTCGTCATTCCGGAGAAAGCCGGAATCCAGACCTGGATACCGGCTTTCGCCGGTATGACAAAGGGGGAAGCTGAGTTACAGAAAATCAAATTTAAAAACATGACTGATTGCCCAAACGGATGAAATCGGACCGGTTATGATCCAGAAAAAGGAACAAAAGCAGGTAATCCCTCAGGTGTCTTATCAGAAGGAAATTTTGCCGGACGTGCTCCTTTCCGTTTTCTCCCAATTTTTTGGCGTAAGCCGGCTCGTTCAATAGTTGTTTTAGCCAATAGGCTGTGCCGTCGATCGAATAGGTCAGGATGCCAGAATATTTGTGCGTGATTTGAAGAGGAATTCCGCCGACAGCTCCGGCGATAACGGGCTTGCCTTTCCATAGGGCCTCGGTTACAGTCAGACCAAATCCTTCCCGGATTGATTTTTGCAGGATGACGGCGGACGCTCTTTGAATCGCGTTAATTTCAAGGTGGCTTGTCGGCGGCAGGCATAGGACCATAATGTCAGGGTCCTCGCGGGCTTTTTGCCTGACTTCCTCAAGAACCTGAATTCCCTCCGGGTCGTCATCGGCCGACCCTCCGACAAGAACAAGCCTGGCATCTACGCTGGGTTTGACCTTCTTAAATGCCTCAATAACACCCAAGGGGTCCTTCAGACGGTCAAAGCGCGAAACCTGCGTGACCAGCGGTTTATCGGTTGGAATATTGAGCCGTTCCAAAACAACCTTTATTTCTTCTTGACTAAGCTCCCTGTTTTTATCGCTGAGAGGATCAATTGAAGGCGAAATCAAAACTTGGGGGATGGCCAATTGCTGAGCAAAAGCCGGGGCCGAAAAAACGCAGGCGTCGTATTGTTCCACATAAGGCTTAAAAAAGCCCCACACTTGCGGGTCCGGCTGCGACACATCAATATGGCATCGCCATATCCAACGGTTTTTCAATTCCCGCCTTTTCTTGACCAAAGCGGCGGGCTGTGGATCATGAATGAAAACAATGTCCGAGTCCAGCTTTATATAAGGGAGATTTTGATCCACAACATCCTCGTAGATCTGATAGTCTCGCGGCGCGATAGCCTGCTGACTGCCGTGCAAGGCATTGTGGAATTTTTTCGTTACGGCATAAAAATCCTCCCCGCCCTTGATGACCTTCCAGCGGGTGGCAACGCCCAATTCATTTAAAAGCGGCACCATGCGGTTAAGAATCTCGGCAACTCCTCCGCCGGTCGCCGTGGAATTAACATGCAGGATGGATTTGCCGTTTAAGTTTTTGGCCAGCAGGAACAATTCCTCAATCGTATCCGGACCAACCAGGCTTCGGTACTCCTCAAGACGCGCCATGAGACGGCTCCTTGAGCCGGGCATCGAGAAGACTTAAAATTTTTGAACGTAAACCTTCCAGGGTATGGGTATAAGGATCGAGATTGGCTACGCTTTTCGCCAAGCTCTTCTCGCCGACCTTGGATTCGAACCAGAAAGAAAAATCATTGAGGCCCGAGGGAAGGCGCAGTCTGGCTTCAAAAATATGCAGATAAAGACTTGAAATGCTGACTTTTTGAAGGCAATCCCTAAACTCGGCAAGATTGCGGGCCAGGTGGGGCGTTGGAACCGAAAATCTTGCGGCCCGCATAAAATAAAATTCTTTGCCTTTGGAAATCTGGCGGATATCATTGTTATCTTCAAGGTGTCCTTCAATCGTATCAACAATACGTTTTCTGAGATCCTCCAGATTATGGAAACGCACCGTATCAATGGCAGCCAGTTTTTCGCCAAGGCGCTCTTCCTGCAATATATTGGTTACCCAGTAAGCGAAATCATTGGGCGGCTCCGGAACAAGATATTGGTGCTGCTGGAGAAAGCGGTGCGTATGCTGATATATGACGGATTCCGGAACTGTTTTAAGGCATTCGACAAATTCTTTGAGATTGCCGGCCTTGATCCCGGTCATAACCGTAAGAGTCAGCCGGGTAAAGAAACGGAAAGGTTCTTTCGCGTTGGCGATCACGAATTAGAATCCTTAATTTCTTTGATAAGCCCTGATATTCGTCTTTTAAGCTCATTATAAAGGTCCTCGTAAAGCTCCATATGACCGTCCTGCGGGTCAGCAATATCCCAGTCAATATAATTTTTAGCCGATACCCGGCTGCGGATGTCGCCGCAACCAATCGCCACCGCATGGTCCCATTGCCGAGCGGTAAGATCGGCAAACCCTTTGGGTTTCGGAGGGTCCATGACCAGTCCGTTGCGTTTTAAAATTTCCACTGCCTTTTGGTCCACCTGGGACGACGGGCTGACCCCAGCGCTTTGAATCACCCAGCCGTCGGGAGCTGATTTTCTGCAGATGGCCTGCGATATCTGGCTTCGACAGGCGTTATAAACGCAGACAAAAATCAGACAAGGCATTGGTTTAAACTTTTAACGCAGCTTGTTTATCCAGGCGAATTTGGGTCAATTCAGCTACCAGATTGCCTGCCCAGCGGTAGATATTATGCTCTTTGATGGTTTCGCGCATCCGAAGCATTCGGGCCGCTTTTTCCTCCGGTTCCATTTCCAGCGCGTAGAGAATGGAATCGGCCATTTGCTCTATATCATAAGGATTGATGATAAGAGCGTCGCGCAGTTCCGTTGAAGCTCCGGTAAACCGGCTTAGAATCAAAACGCCGCTGTTGTCGTCGCGCGAAGCGACAAATTCCTTGGCCACCAAATTCATCCCATCGTGAAGAGAAGTGACCATGCAAATGTCCGCCAGGCTGTAAAACGGCATGATCTCATTGTGGCTGTGGTGTTTTTCAAGAAAAACTATGGGTTTCCAATCCCTGCCCTTGAACTTCCAGTTGATGCGCTCGGCTTCCGATCCCACCTCGGCCACAAAATCATGGTAGCGCTTGATGTGGGTGCGGCTCGGAGCGCCCAATTGCACGAACGTAAACTCTCCTTGGTAGCGGGGGTACTTTTCCAGAAAGCGCTCAATAGCCCGAAAACGCTCAAGCATTCCTTTGGTGTAGTCCATACGCTCGACCCCTACGCCCAAATACTTCGCCTTGACCCCCAAATCCTTGAGCAGCGCGGCCCTATCGGGCTTGACGCTTGGTTGCGAAGAGACATCCTGGAAAGCGTGCGGGAAAGCGACGCTGATGGGAAAGGGCTTGACGAACGTCAAGTGGTCGTCTTTGGCTATGGCGAAGCGTTCCCAGTCTATGCGCGATTCGATCGTTCTGTCCACGGTGTCCAGAAAATTATTGCAGTGAAACTGGATGTGAAATCCGATCAAATCCGCGCCCAGCATTCCGTAAACAAGCTCTTTTTGCCAGGGACAGATTCCGAACGCCTCAGGATTGGGCCAGGGAATGTGCCAGAAAATAGCGATACGGGCATCGGGCCGGCTTTCTTTGATAAATCTGGCCAGTAAGGCAAAATGATAGTCCTGAATCAGAACACAAGGTTCTTCCACATCCACCAACTCCTCCAAGATGGCTTGGGCAAATTTTTGATTGGCTTTTTGATAATAATCCCAATCCTCCGCCCGGAACGTGGGGCGGGTATGGGCGATGTGACACAAGGGCCACAGCCCTTCGTTGGAAAAACCGTAATAGTAGCCGTTTTCTTCCTCTTTGGTGAGTGCCACTCTTTTCAAGGTGTAGAGCGGATCATCCGGCGGCACCCTGACGCGATTTTTATCGTCCACAACGTCCCAGTCCGCGTCCCCGGCGCCGTGAGCGATCCAGGTTCCGCCGCAGGCTCTCATAACCGGCTCCAAGGCCGTTATCAAGCCTCCAGCCGGAACAATGACTTCCATTTGTCTGCCGCGGCGAAGATGCATGTAAGGCTCTCGGTTGGAAACGACGAAAAGAGGCTTGCCACGCAATTTCGTCTTGATATGTTCTTTAAGCCTTTCCGGAGTCCAAAGAGATTCCGCTGTCTGCCTTAGCCTGGCCTCTTGCTCAGCCGCGGTTTTAGCGGCGGAAAGATGCCGGGCAAAAGTTGAAACCTCCTTGGCGATCGGGGCAAAAAGATCCCCTTTGGGCAAAGCGAATGCTTCCTCGGTTTCTCCGGCGCGAAGCTGTTTCATCCACGAAGCCATCTGGGCAATGGGTCTCGTTACGTTCCAACGAATAACCAACAGGGTAATGAATGTTATCAAGACCATCTGAATAAGAATGCGCAGAAAGCTGTATCGCCAGATGCGGGAAAGCTGGCCCTGGATATAGGTGGTGTCGTGAAAAATGGCCATGGCGCCGGCAATCTGATTACTCACCCGCAAAGGCAAAACATAAATGTGCATCCCCCGCCCGGCGATAGCGTCGAACTCGCTGCCGTCTATATTCTTGCTGATCGCCTCGGTTATCAACCGGGGGGCAACGGCGAGGTGTGGGGCAAGGCTCGCTGTAACGGCCAGCGGACTCTGGCTGGCGCTGTAAACAGCCACGCCGGCCAGTCTTTCGCGGTTGCCGAATTTTTCCACAAGCCGTTGGAGGTTTTTACTGGGCCCCTTTAACACAAGGGGTTCGATGGTTTCCTGAAGGCTTTCCGCCAAAAGACGCGAGCGGCGTTCTAATTCTTCGCCCTGGCGCTGTTTTTCCTGACGGACCTGTTGATAAGCGAAAAAAGAGGCGACTGCGGCCACCGCCACAACCAATGAAACTATCAGGCGCAAGGTGATGCGCATGGAATTATTTCTCCTTGGACGTATTCTTTTTTAAAAGATGGTAATAACAAAAAGCAACAACCCCAATGATGATGCCCCAGGCCGTAAGCATGAAAATCCACCCGGCAGTGGTCATAGTCGATTACCTCCAAATCAAAAAGCCATCCTGCCTGCCGCCGGTTTTGCGTCCGGCAACAGACAAGATGGCGGCCCGACCATCTCCGGGGATCCTTTAGAAACAAGAGCTGTTTCCAAACCCTTTCAAGAATAAATTTTATTAAAAATCGTAACTACTCAGGTCGTCATTGCGAGCCTCGGGCAGTCCAGCAGGCAGTCCTGTGCAGCCGTCACAGGGCGAAGCAATCTCAAAAAAAGTGTTCCCCTTATATGGGATTGCCACGGGCCCTTCGGGCCCTCGCAATGACAGAGCTGAGTAGTTACAAAAATTGATTAATTGCCGGATGTAAGATGATAGAATCTTAATAGAAATGCCTGAACAACAAATAGAACGCGAGCGCTGGGGCACCAGGTTGGGCTTAGTGCTGGCCATGGCCGGCAATGCGGTCGGGCTCGGCAATTTTCTTCGTTTTCCGGTCCAGGCCACACAAAACGGAGGCGGCGCTTTCATGATTCCTTATTTTTGCGCCCTTCTTTTTTTGGCCGTGCCTTTGATGTGGTGCGAGTGGGCCATGGGCCGGCTGGGCGGCAGCCGGGGCCACGGAACCACGCCCGGCATTTTCGCGATTTTATGGAAGCATCCTCTGGCTAAATATCTCGGCGTTTTCGGGATATTGTTTCCTTTGGCGGTTGTTTTCTATTACAACTACATTGAATCATGGACCCTCGCTTACAGCTTTTTTTCGGTTACCGGAAAATATTTCGGCATTGCCACGCGCGAGGGAATGGGCCGGTTTCTCGCGGATTTTCAAGGACTGAATTCCCCTTGGCAGGTTTCGCTGACAGCCTATGTTTTTTTCTTAATTACATTCGCCGTAAATGTTTGGATCCTTTCGGGCGGCATCGCCAAAGGCATCGAGCGCCTGGCTAATATCGGCATGCCGATATTGTTTTGCTTGGCCGTTCTTCTGGTCGTTCGCGTGTTTACCTTGGGAACGCCTGATCCGGCCATGCCGGAACGAAACGTATTAAACGGTCTGGGTTTTATCTGGAATCCTGATTTTTCCCAGCTGGCCAATTCCAAGGTATGGCTGGCCGCGGCCGGGCAGATTTTTTTCACGACCTCGGTCGGCTGGGGAGCTATTCAGTGCTACGCCAGTTATCTTAGGGAAAAAGACGACGTGGTGGTGACCGGCCTTTCAACGACCATGACCAATGAATTCGTCGAGGTGATATTGGGCGGCTCCATCGCCATTCCCATTGCTTTCGCTTTTTTCGGCCGGGACGCGACCATGCAGATCGCCCAGGGAGGCTCTTTTAATCTCGGCTTTGCCGCCATGCCCGTGGTGTTCCAGCAGCTGCCCATCGGAAAAATTTTGGGAGCCATGTGGTTTTTCCTTCTTTTTATCGCCGGCATCACTTCCTCGGTGGCTTTAATGCAGCCGTTGGTCGCTTTTTTAAAGGATGAATTAGGCTGTGCCCACAAAAAAGCCGTGGCTATTACCGCGGCCATAACCTTTATCTTCGCCCATGTGGCAATTTTCGGCTTGAAGGCCGGCGCCTTGGACGAGCTGGATTTTTGGGCCGGCACTTTCGGCGTTGCCATGTTCGCCTTGATCGAGTCAATTCTTTTTATCTGGGTCTTTAAGCCGGATAATGCCTGGAACGAGATTGAAAAAGGCGCTCAAGTTAAGGCGCCGCGTATTTTTTATTACGTGCTCAAATACATAACCCCGGTTTATTTATTGGTTATTTTTATTTCCTGGGCCTTTCAGCAGGGGCCGGCCATGTTTTTTATGGAAGGCGTGGCACCCGAGCATGTCGGCTGGAGATGGGCGGCGCGGCTGTGCATTGTCGGAGTTTTTATTTTTATCGCTGTTTTAGTCGCCAAATCAAAGAAGCTTAAAGAGCTTGAGACGGGGGCGTCATGACCCTTGCCGGGTGGATTTTCATGATTGTCTGCTGGACAATCTTGACCGCCGTGACCGGCTGGTGCTTTAAGCTGATTCTTTTTCCCGGCAAAACAAGCCGATAGACTTAAACGGCAAGAATAAGCCGGTTGCCGCGATTGCGGCGCTCCTCAGTCTCAAGAGATCTGATAATTTTTTTAAGAACCTTGATTTGCGTTTGGATGATTTTGATTTTTTCGTTTGCGGCGGGGCCGCGGCATTGTCCTTGGGATGGGCTTTTTTCCAGAAGGGGCGGCCCACAAAAATTTTTAGTTTACCGATTGATCCTGGTCGCCGGCCACTCCTGGCCGTTGTTGTCACGGCTGAATCTGAGCCGCGACCAATCAGGAGGGGTTCCGATGCCGGTAACCCAGCCGAATGTTTTGACGGTATCGGACTGTTCCGCTTTTGAGCAGGAAACCAGCAGGGATAGAACGATTAAAAAGGTTTGGGTAATCATGGTTTTATTCACCTTCCTTGTCCTTGACTTTGATTATTATTGCTGTTTGCGTTTGGGTTTTAACTGAAATAAAGGAGGCCTCCTCAAAACTGGCGTTTAAGGAGGAATCGAGAGCGGAAATAGAAGCGGCTCGAGGGTTCTTTGCTCGTCGAAACAAAAATAAACCGGGATTCCGCAGTTGAATCGTCACCCCCGCGAAGGCGGGGGTCCAGTTTCCGACGAAACCTGGATTCCCGCCTGCGCGGGAATGACGGGACAAAAAAGTCCGGGGCTTTCCAATGAAAACAGCCTTCAACTTCGGAATCCGGGATAAAGGCTTTTTTATTTTTTGTTTCCCTGGTGACCCGATTTAAAGGAGTTCGGGGTGGAGGCCCGCGGGTCCTGTCTTATCTGGACTATCCCGCAGTTACAAGGTTATTGGAATTATAGCATTATAGCGCGAGTTTTTATATTTTTTTAAATCTGAAGAGTTTTTAAAGATTCGTTGACCGCGGCGATAATCAGGCGCAAGTCATTATCCGAATGAGCCGCGCCGAGAAAGCAGGCCTCGAAATTGCTGGACGGCCAGTAGACGCCTGATTTAATAAGCCCCCAAAATAATTTGGAAAAAATTTTAGTGTCGGTTTTTTTGGCTGATTCATAATCGTCAACCCGGGAATCCGTGAAAAATACAGTTAAAAGGCTTCCTATTTGGTGAACCTGGCAGGCAATGCCCTGGTTTTTAGCGGCATCAGCGATCGAGGCGGCCAGTTTTTTCGTTTTGGCTTCCATTCGGCCGTATGGATCGTCTCGTTTTAAAATTTCCAAGGTTTTGATTCCGGCAGTCACGGCAATGGGATTGCCGGAAAGGGTTCCGGCATGATAAACCGGACCGCAGGGCGCCAAAAGCTCCATGAATTCTTTTTTGCCGCCGACCGTTCCCACAGGGAATCCGCCGCCGATGATTTTTCCCAGACAAACCAGATCGGCGTTGTATTTATCCGACAAGCCGCCCCATTTTAAGCGAAAGCCGGTGATGACTTCGTCAAAGACAAGAAGACCGCCGTGGCGTTCTGTCACGCGCCTTAGTGTTTCCAGAAAACCAGGCTGGGGTAATACCAGGCCCATATTGCAGGCCACCGGTTCGACAATAACTGCGGCAATTTGGCCGCCGTATCTTTTGAAGATTTTTTCCACCGCATCGGGGTCATTATAAGGCGCCACTATGGTTGTTTTGGTCCAAGCTTTCGGCACGCCCTTACAGGAAGGTATTCCCAGGGTTAGTGCCCCTGACCCCGCTGAGGCCAGAAGGCTGTCGTGGTGGCCGTGATAGCCGCCGGCGAATTTGACGATCATGTCGCGGCCTGTGGCTCCCCGCGCGATTCTCAAGGCCGTCATAGCGGCTTCGGTTCCTGAGCTCATCATCCGGACGCGCTCGATTGTTTTGGGAAATGCCTGGCGGATCAGCTCAGCCAAAATAACTTCCCTTTCGTGGCAGGCCCCGTAGCTTGCGCCGAGCTTCAAGGCTTGGGTCGCGGCCCGGGTGACCTCAGAATGGCTGTGGCCGAGAATCATGGCGCCCCACGATTGGACAAAGTCAATATAGCGTTTGCCGTCAACGTCCCAAAGGTAAGCCCCTTGGGCTTTTTTGATGAACAAAGGATGCCCGCCCACGCCGGCAAACGACCTGACCGGCGAATTGACGCCGCCGACCAGGATTTTTCTGGCCCGGTCAAAGCAATGTTCGGATTTATTCATTATTTGATAATTTGGGAAGCGATAAATTGCCGCTGTTCCTGAAGACGCCTCATCTGCTGGGCGATTTCCGGATTTTTTTCCATGACAAACTCAAAATCCCCAGACAAAAGGACGAAGACTTTGGAATCTTCGGCCGCCTTGGCCGTGGCGCTGCGCGGTGCGGAATTTAAAAGGGCCATCTCGCCGAAAATTTCACCCGGTCCGAGCCGGCTGATTTCTTTAGCGAATTTGAAAAAACCGGCCTTTTTATTTATGACGATTCGGCCTTGATAAACGATGTACATGGCGTCGCCTTTTTGGCCTTCTTCGAATAGGACAAAATCTTTCGGATAGGCGATCAGCGAGATATATGCCAAGATGTCGTTGATTTGCCGGATGTTCAAATTGGCAAAAAAGTTGAACTTGGACAATATTTTACTGAGCCACTCGAGCTGTTCGGCTTTGATTTCTAATTTTTCGATTTTCATGTTATCCCGCGTTTTTCAGAGCATGGGGTCAGGTCTTCATTTGTCACTGGCCTGCGGGAAGTGACAAATGAAGACCTGACCCCATGCTCAGCAGCTCTTCAGTGAAATAGGTGATGATGATGTCGGCGCCGGCCCGGCGCACCGCCAGAACAGATTCCAAAACAGCCGCTTCGCGCTTGGCCATGCCGCTCGAGGCGTATTGCTCCACCATCCAGGCTTCGCCGGAAACCTGAAACGCGGCCATGGGGTGGCGGAACGCTTCTTTGGCCTTGGCAATGATGTCCAGATAAAAAAGAGCGGGTTTGACCATGACGATATCCGCGCCTTCCTCAATATCCAAGGCGATTTCCCTGAGCGCTTCGTCGCTGTTGGCCGGATTCATTTGGTAGCTTTTGCGGTCGCCGAAGGAAGGGGCTGATTCGGCCAGTTCGCGGAATGGGCCATACAAAGTGGAAGCGTACTTGGCTGAATAGGAAAGAATGACCGTGTCTTTAAAGGAGTTTTTTTCCAGGCTTTGCCGGATGGCGGCAACCTGGCCGTCCATCATGCCGCTTGGAGCGATGATGTCCGCTCCGGATTCGGCCAAACTGACCGCGGTCTTGCCCATGAGCTTGAGCGTGGCGTCGTTGTCCACTTCATAAATATTATTTTTTTTATCTGACCTCTGACCCCTGACCCCTTACCCCTTTTTTAGGATGCCGCAATGTCCATGGTCCATGTATTCGCAAAAGCAGAGGTCCGCGGCCACGATCAAATCATCACCAAAGGCTTTTTTAATCTGCCGGCATGAGCGCTGGATAATGCCGTCCTTGGCCCAGGCTCCGCCGGCGCGGGAATCTTTATGTTCGGGAATGCCGAACAAGATCAGCGATTTGCCGCCTTTTTTGGCGAAATCCTCAAGATGTTTCATCAAATCAGGGAGGCTTCTTTGGGGATGACGGGGCATGGCCTTGAACGCCTTTGTATCATTTCCATCCCTGACGAAGTAAGGCGCCATTAGACGGTCCGGGGAAAGGCGGGTTTCCTGGACAATCGAACGTATGGCCGGCGTACGCCGCAGGCGGCGCAGGCGCCTAGCTATATTTAACGATGATGGACTCAATGGTGTTAGTGACATCCTCGCATTTGTCAATGCCGGTTTCTGCGACTTCATGAATTTCTTTCCATTTGATGACTTCAAGGGGGTCGTGGTTATTGGAAAAAAGATTGGAAAGGGCTATTTCCATTATTTTATCGCCCTCGTTTTCCAGGCGGTCCACCTCGATGCAGTAGTCAAGAATGCGGCGCGTATTTTTCATGTCGCGCAGGCTTTGCACGGCCTTGAGCACGGTGGCGACGGCCTGCTCCAATATGTTGGCCTGCTCGATCAATTCCGGGGCGGTCTTTGAGACTTTGTAAAGATTGAGCCTTGAAGCTACGCTGTTGATAAGATCAACGATGTCGTCTAATTCCGCGGCCAGCTTATAGATGTCTTCGCGGTCGAGCGGGGTGACGAATGTCCGGTTTAATTTGTCGAAAATGTCGTGGGTAAGGGAATCGCAGTCGTGTTCCAGGTCCCGAATTTGCCGCACATAGGGATGGTCAAGGCGCCAGTCGCTGACCACGGCCTTGAAGACCACGGCTGTTTGATGGACGTTCTGGGCGGTGTTCTCGAGCAGATCAAAAAATTTTTCTTCCCTTGGTATCAGATTGAATCCCACAGCTCACCTCCGGCGAATATAGAATATAGAATATAGAATATAGGAAAAATAAAATGAGAGTTTTTCTTTTTGTCTTATCAACTTATCAACTTATCAA
>JACQWW010000242.1:0-3679 GCA_016209025.1 Elusimicrobiota bacterium
AGAAAGGATTGCCGGCGAGCTGACACGTTTGTTTTGGCGCCGCCGCAACGTTCTTGTCACCGGCGCCAGCGGCTTTTTAGGCGGATGGATTCTTCAAATCCTCGGCAGGATTAACGCGAACACCGTTGTTTTAGTCAGAGACAGAGTCGGAAACAGCGATTTTTTTCGCCTCCAGCTTTATAAAAAAATAACTGTCGTCCGGGGCTGTCTTGAAGACTATCAGCTTCTCGAGAGGACGCTCAATGAGTACGACATCCAAACGGTTCTGCATCTAGGGGCGCAGACTCAAGTCACCATCGCCAATCGCAATCCTTTATCCACCTTCGATGCCAATATTCGCGGCACTTGGAATCTTTTGGAAGCATGCCGCCGCAATGAACAAGTTCAACAAATGGTCGTGGCCTCCAGCGACAAGGCTTATGGGGATGCCGCCAAACTGCCCTATACGGAAGAAACGCCCCTGGAGCCCTCTTATCCCTACGATGTTTCCAAAGGCTGCGCCGATATGATTACCCGGGGATACGCCAAAACTTACGGCTTAAACGTTTGCGTCACGCGCTGCGGCAACTTTTACGGCGGGGGAGATTTGAATTTCAACCGCATTATCCCCGGCGCCATTCGAAGCATCTTGGACAACACGCCCCCCGTCATCCGAAGCAACGGCCGGCTGGTGCGCGATTATTTCTATGTTTTAGATGCCGCGCGCGCCTACTTAATGCTGGCGGAAAAGATGAACAGCCGGGCATTGAAGGGCGAATGTTTCAACTTCGGCAATGATGATCCGCGTTCCGTTGCGGCAATCGTCCGGCTGATTCTTAAAATCTCCGGGAAAACCGGATTGAAACCAAAAATTCTCAGTCTCGCCTCCAACGAAATCGAACGTCAGCGCCTGTCCTCGGCCAAAGCCAGACGGCGCCTTGGCTGGAAACCGCTGTTCGGCTTTGAAGAGGGGCTGCGTCGAACGTACGATTGGTATAAAGATTTTTTCAGTCTCTAATCGTTGTGAAACATCGTCCGATTTAAATGACCTTCGGCGCCACAAAACAAACATCCGCCAAAAAAACAACCGGATTGAATTTGGGCTGCGGCAGCGAGATACTGGATGATCATATCAACGTCGATATCGCCCCGCTCAATGGCGTTGATGTTGTCCATGATTTAAAACAATTGCCCTGGCCGTTCAAAGACAGCACGTTTGAAACGATCCTGGCCAAGCACATCCTCGAACATTTCGCCGCGCCGATCGCCATTTTGGATGAAATTTGGAGAATCGCAAAGCCGCAGGCACGCATCACCATTCGCGTTCCCTATTGGAACAGCATGGATTATGCATCCGATCCGACTCATATCCATCCCTTTCACCAAACCACTTTCGAATTTTTTGACCCTTCAAAATCGCGCTGCCAGCTACGGCCCTACTACGCCAAGGCGCGATTCAAGATCCTTAACACCCACTACTACTACGGCTACGGAAAACGCTACTACCTGGCCAAAGACGGGACATGGCTTCATGGCGTCCTGGATTTTCTCGGTAACTTCCTCAACAACATCATCCGCGTTTTAGAAATTGAAATGGAAACGATCAAAACCGATGCCGGCCGCCATCCCTAAAAAACAGCCGTAAAAACGAATGGAAGGACCCGGTGACGGCCTCGAAAAACAAACTCGGCTTTTTTGGGATGCCAACCCCTGCGGCTCGCTGACCAGCAGGCACGCCAGGGGCAGCAGGGAATTTTTTGAAGAAGTAACGGCCTACCGCTACCAGGAAGAAACCCACATCCCACAATTTGCGCAATTTGAAACCTTTGCCGGCCAACGGGTGCTCGAAATCGGTGTGGGCCTGGGTTCGGATTCAAGCCATTTCGCTAAAGCCCAAGCGCGTTTTTGGGGGCTCGATCTTTCCCTGGAAAGCCTTAAATTAACCCAACAGAGATTCGGCCTTTACGGACTAAACGGCTCTTTCGTCAGCGCCAGCGCCACGGCCATGCCTTTGGCCAGCCGCGCTTTTGACGCCGTTTACTGCCATGGCGTCTTGCATCATATCCCAGACGCTCAAGCGGTCGTCAAGGAAATCGCCAGGATTTTAAAACCCGGGGGGGTGTTCCTGGCGGCCGTCTACCACAAACATTCCATCGCCTATTACTGGAACATCCTCTTCATCAACGGCCTGCTCAAGGGCAAACTCCTGCGTCAGACCGTGCCGCAGTTAATTGCGGAATTTACCGACGGAACTGGCAACCCTTACGCTTTGTTGTACACGCGCGAAAGCTTAAAGCGCCTTCTTCGGGAGGGGGGATTCACGATCAGGAATCTCCAAACCTATTACGTCAACCACGGCCTGTTGTTCGCCCCTTTTGGAAAATACTTCAAACGCCAGGATCTCCCTCGGCCGATCACGGCCCTGCTCGAAGCCCTAGGCCGCAAGTTTGGTTGGATGTTGACGGCGAAGGCCGTCAAAACGGAAACGGCTTAACGCCCGGATTCACCCAGCAATTCCAAAAGAACGCCGGCCCGGCGCTCGCCGGCCCTGCCGTCCAAACGCCAGCACAATCGCTCACGCGCCCTGGCGCGGCCAGCGGCATCCAACGACGGGTCATGGAGATAATCCCGCAGCGACTGGCACAACTCTTCCGGCGAACGCGCCAATCGCACGCCGCCCGTCTTGAGCAAATATTGGTAATGCGTAAAATCGTAAAGTCTGGCGACCGACTTAAAGTAAGGGGCATTGTTGCGACCATCGAATCCAATGCAAATCGACGGCTTGTCGAAAGCGCAGGTATCCACGGCAATCGTTGAGAAAATGTTCAACACAACATCGCTAAAGTAGATGAGATGCGCCAGGCTCATGGCCTCATCGCGTTGCTGCTGCCAGCCTGACTGATATGTCAACGCGGCGGCGGCGATGCTCGGCGTATCCACATAAATATCCTTGCGTTGACGCAGCATCTCCATGAGACCTTGCGGGCCTTGCCCCGGATGCAGCCTGACGGCAAGCTGGCAGGGAATGCCCAGCGTTCCCGAATCCATAATCTCCAAAAGAATTTCCAACACCTCTTTTTGGTTGGCATGCTGGCTTTTGCTGGCCACGGCGTAGGTGATTAATTTACGCGACGGATCCAAAGAACGTTCCTTGAACCATTCCAGCCGCGCGCAGCGGGGAACACCAGGGTAGCCGTCCATTTGCGGAACACCGCAAACCGTAATTTGACTCTCCAAATAACCATGCAAGGACTTCAACTCTTCCTTCTGCAACTCGCTCCAAACAACCATTGTGTCGAACGTAAGGGGAAGCATGCGGCCGACATCCAGGCTATAAGACATTCTCAACCCCGATTTCATCGTCAACACATCCCAGCTGTGAACCATACCGATAACCTTGATACCGAGCCGGCGGGCGGCAAAAGCGAGAGGGAATTCGAGCGGCTCAATCGTATGGGTCAAGACAACAATATCGGGCTTATAACGCTCGAAAATTTTAAGGTAATAAGGAGCCGCGCCCAGCCAAACCTGAATCTTTCTTAAAAATCCAAACAGAGGCCATCGGCTCACGATCCATCCCAACAGTATGCGCCGCCAGAAAAGACACGGGTTCTGGCGACGCAATTGTTCCTTAAGAATCAACGAAGTCGCCAAGCGATGGGTTTGGGTGAAATAATAAGCTTCTCCAACCTCAAGAAAA
>JACQWW010000242.1:3731-7811 GCA_016209025.1 Elusimicrobiota bacterium
TTCTTGAAAAGCAGTGTCTTTTGCAAGGGATGAGACGACAATGATGCGCGCCTGGTTCTTGAGTATCTTAAAGGTATCGGAACATAAAATATTGCGAACCGACATCCCGTAAGGTAAAGACAAAATAATAGTTTTCATCTGTTAAAAATAATTTTTATTATATTATCTTAACTTCCCTCCAAATTCCCTCTCCCCTTAGGGGAGAGGGCAGGGTGAGGGGTTCACGTTAAACTATTTTAGAAGAGGATTTAAGCAAAAAGATATGACATATAAACGGGAATTGAAAATCGGAAATTTCATTATCAACGATGAAAGCGACTGTTTCGTCGTGGCTGAAATCGGGCACAATCATCAAGGCAGCATCGAGCAGGCTAAAAAACTTTTCGATGCCGCCAAAGAAGCTGGCGCCCAAGCCGTCAAACTGCAGAAAAGACATAACAAAACTCTCTATACCAAAGCTCTCTATAATCAGCCGTACGACAACGAAAACAGCTTCGGGCCGACCTACGGATTGCACCGTGAAGCCCTGGAATTCAATAAAGAACAATATCAAGAACTGCAAAAATACGCAAAAAGATTGGGGCTTGTCTTTTTTGCCACTGCTTTTGATTTTAAAAGCGCTGACTTTCTTGCCGAACTTGATATGCCGGTATATAAAATAGCTTCAGGAGACGTTACGAACGTTCCCTTGCTTAAATATGTCGCAAAAATTCAAAAACCGATCATCCTAAGCACCGGCGCCGCGAGTTTGGATGATGTCAGGCGGGCGCATGAAGCCATTATGCCCATAAACAGGCGGCTGGCGATTCTTCAATGCACGGCAGGCTATCCGGCTAAATGGGAAGAACTCAATCTTAACGTCATTGAAAACTACAAAAAATCATTTCCCGATATAGTGATCGGATTTTCCGCCCACGATAACGGCATCGCCATGCCGGTCGCGGCTTATGTTTTGGGCGCGCGAATCATCGAAAAACACTTTACTTTAAACCGCGCCATGAAAGGCACTGACCATGCCTTTTCTCTGGAGCCGGTGGGTTTGCGTAAAATGATCCGTGATTTAAAACGGGTCCGAGTTGCCCTCGGCGACGGAGTCAAACGCCCGTCTGACAGCGAAAAACCGGCCCTTATTAAAATGGGCAAAACCTTAGTTGCCGGACGAAAACTTCCGAAAGGCGCGAAGCTGGCCGGACGCGATGTTGCCATCAAATCCCCCGGGGCCATGGGTCTGGCGCCATATTTTCTTGACCAAATTTTAGGCCGCCGCTTAAGCGCATCTCTAAAAGAAGACGAGCCTATCCTTTTTAAGCATTTGGAACAATGAGCGGCTTACCGAAAAAGTTCCCCAAACAACGATTCTCCCTCCCCCTTGATGGGGGAGGGCAGTCGAGCACGCAGTCCCGTGCGGTAGACACGGGGCAGGGTGGGGATGATAAAAGCTCCTCGGGATGGACCCCTCGCCCCCACCCTCTCCCTCAAGGGGAGAGGGGTTCCGAAAAATTTTTGTTGCCGCAAAAATTTTCCTTGCAAGGCCGCGCCGCCGTTGTCACGGGCATCTGCGGAAATCTGGGTCCTATCTGGGCTGAAACTTTGCTGGAGGCCGGCGCCGAGGTCGCCGGGCTTGATTTGCCTCAAGCCAAAAAAACGGACGTATTTTTAAAGCTTGGCCGCCGGTACTCAAATAAATTTTTATTCGTTCCTTGCGATATTCGCGATCGGAAACAGCTTTTAAAAGCCAAGAAAAAAATTAATGACGGATTTAGATCCGCCACCGTTCTTGTCAATAATGCCGGCATAGACCAGCCTCCAGCCAAACTGAAAGAATCATGGACTTTTGAAGACATCCCGGCTGAAATTTGCCGTAAGGTTTTGGAGATTAACTTCTTGGGCGCTTTTCAGGCGATTCAGATTTTCGGACCGGACATGATCAAGCTGGGACACGGCTCAATTATCAATATCGGTTCGGTTTATGCTGAAATAGCGCCTGACCGGAAGCTTTACGAGCATTTTAATTTAAAGCCGCCTTTTTTAAAACCGCCCGCCTACGGCGCTTCAAAAGCGGCGCTGATCAACCTGACAAAATACCTGGCGGTTTTATGGGGGCCCTACGGCATCAGGGTCAACGCTCTTTCTCCCGGAGGGGTCGAAGGAAATCAGGACGCGAAATTTAAACAAAAATATACGGCCAAAGTGCCGTTGGGCCGCATGGCGCGGCCTGCTGACTTGGATGGACCGCTTTTGTTTCTAGCCTCAGACGCCTCATCGTATATGACCGGCGCTCATTTAATCGTTGACGGGGGATTAACGGCATGGTAGCCATTCCCAAAATCGTCAACAACTGGATCGGCGATAACGAGGTCGCGGCGCTTCAAAAAAAATACTTCCCAAAAATCAACCCGGCCACCGGCGCGCTTCTTTGTCGTGCCGCGCGTTCACAGAAAACCGATGTCAGCCGGGCTGTTGACGCCGCAAAAAAAAGCCGGACAAACTGGGCTGATTTGACCGTGGTACGCCGGGGGGAAATCCTGCGGCATGCCAGCCATATTATGGAAACCAGGCAAAAAAAACTCGCCGCCATCGTGGCCGAAGAAACAGGCAAATCGCCGAAAGACGCCCTGGGAGAAACTCAAGCGGCGATTGAAATGGGTTACTTTATTGCCGGCGAAGGCAGGCGCTTTTACGGAAAAACCACAACAAGCGCCGTAGTCAATAAAACCGCCATGACCATTCGTCAACCGTTAGGTATCGCCGGACTGATCGTTCCTGCCAACACTCCAATCGCCAATATTGCCTGGAAAGCGTTTCCGGCTCTATTGTGCGGCAATGCCGCGATTTTAAAATCCAGCGAAGATTCGCCGCTGATCGCCTTGATCTTCGCCCGCATTCTTCGCGAGGCGGGATTGCCGGCAGGCGTCTTTAACGTAATCCATGGTTACGGCCCCGAAGCCGGCGCCGACTTGGTTAACAATCCCGATGTTGATATCGTCAGTTTTACCGGTTCATGCCATGTAGGGCGCATCATTGCCCAAGCCGCGGGCAAGCGTATAGCCAGAGTCTGCCTGGAATTAGGAGGGAAAAATCCTTTAGTAATCTGCGATGATGCGGAACTTGATCTGGCAGTTCACTGGGCCGTCCTATCATCCTTTAGCAATGCCGGCCAACGCTGCGCATCCAGCAGCCGTATCATCGTTTTTGACGATATCTACGACGATTTCCGGGAAAAATTCGTCAAGCGAGCCGAACAGCTTAAAGTCGGTCCGACCGATAACGACGATTTTGGCCCAGTCATTAACGAAACCCAGCTAAATCATATGTTGACAGCTATAAAAAAAGCCATTCAACGCGGTGCCCGCCTAATTACGGGCGGCCATCGTCTTGCGGATAAAACCCATCGCCATGGATTTTATTTGGTGCCGACAATTTTGGAAAACGTTTCACCCCACGACCGGCTTTCCCGCACGGAACTCTTCGGCCCTATTACATGTTTATACAAAGTTCAAAATTTTGAACAAGCCCTGGCTCTGGCTAATGAATCACCCTATGGACTTACGGCATCCATCCACACCAGTAACATCCATAGAGCCATGCTTTTCACGCAAAAAATTCAATCCGGCGTCGCCGTGGTTAATGGCGGCACGTATGGCAGCGAACCGCATTTGCCTTTTGGCGGATTGAAACAATCGGGAAACGGCTGGAGAGAAGCCGGCGCTGAAGCCCTGGATGTGTATTCCAACTGGAAAACCGTCTACCTCAATACCGGCACATAGGTGTTTTTAGTGGACACGACGACAAAATTCTTTTTAAAAGCGCTTTGGCCTGGAATAATCATGGCTGCGGTATTTTTGATTTGGTGTCCCCTTCTTTTTTCAATTCATGACATCGAAGATTTTGTCCTTGTGGTATTGTTTACCGTTTTGCAAGCACGAGCCCTATGGGATGGACAGTATCCTTTTTGGACACCCAATTGTGCCCTGGGAATTCCCTTGCCTTCCAGCCAACATTTTACTTTCCATCCGCTGTTTCCTCTATTTGGTCTTAAAGATATCAAGACGTCCATTTTAATATTTTATTTAGAGTTGA
>JACQWW010000023.1 GCA_016209025.1 Elusimicrobiota bacterium
TTTAAGGGAAACCTATTATTGGAAGTGACTCTCCACCGAAACCAAATAAAGCTTGGCTCTTTTTTACGATAATCAGCGCTGGGGCATATGTTAAGTATTGTTTATTTGGCTTATGGCGGGGCTGAGCCGACGGTTTTTGATTCGCAGGTGTTAAGCCTTTTGCGATTGACGAAGGCGCAGGGCGTATCTTCTCATCTGGTCGTTTTTCATAACTGGAAGGAATTTTTTTTTAAACGGCCATATCTCGTTGAAAAAACGGCTCAATGCCTGAGGATCGCCGGTTGTTCATTGGATTTGCTGCCCCGCATCCCGCGCAATATCTTTAGAATAAATGAGCGGCTTTTTAAGTTAAATCATGCCGGCCGGCCGGCGCCTCGTTTGATCCATGCCCGTGGTTTTCAAAGCGCGGCTTTGGCATGCCGGCTGAAGCGGCGGTGGCCCGGCCTGCGCGTGATTCTTGATTGCCGGGGATTAGAGGCTGAAGAATTTTTGATGATTACGGAGAGAGAAAAAAATCGTTCTCCTAATTGGTTGGACCGCTGTTGGTTCGCGAAAATAAAAGATCAGGAAAAAGAGGCTGTTGAGCAGGCGGACCATATTTTTTGTGTTTCGCATTCGTTGAAGCGTTATCTGATATCTGCTCATGGTGTTTCGGAAAACCGGATTGATGTCATTCCGTGCTGCGCCGATTCGCGGCGATTCCCCTGGCCGCCGCCCCGCCGTGAATTTTTTCGCAAGAAACTTGGGCTGGAAAATCGTCTTGTTCTTGTTTATGCCGGCTCTGTCCGCGCCTGGCAGCCGGCAGACTGGCTGGCCAAAGGTTTGATGGCCGCCAAAAAGGCCGCCCCCAACGCTTTTTTGCTTATTCTGACGCCCCAACGCGGAAAAGCCTTGAAAGCGTTGGCCGAACATAAGTGCCATTCGGGCGATTATTGCGTCATGGCGGCAGACCACTCCACCATGCCGGAATATCTTTCCGCCGGCGATATCGGATTTTTACTGCGAGAAAGCCATCTCGTCAACGAAGTGGCCTGCCCGACAAAAACCGCCGAATACCTTGCCAGCGGCAATCTGTTGATTACCACGCCCCATCCCGCTGATATTTCCGGGATAGTCAAACAGGAGGGGGTGGGCGAAGTTATCGGCCACCCGCATGATTGGGAGGGCTTTGCCGCGGCGCTCAGCCGGCTCAACGAGGAACTTAAAGGCGGCGGATACGTTCTTCGGCAAAAATCAAGAACAGTTGCAGAACATTATTTTTTTTGGGAGCGGTATCTGCCTATTATCATTGAGCGCTATCGAACCCTTTTGGGAGCATAGAAAATGTGCGGTTTTGTCGGTATTTTTTCTTTTGGATCAAATCAAAAGACCGCAAGCTCGGTCTGGGTTTCCGCCGGCTTTCCATCCTTGATCTTTCTTCAGCCGGACATCAACCCATGGCCGATCGGGACGGCCGTTTTTGGATAGTTTTCAACGGCGAAATTTATAATTTTATCGAGCTTAAAGCCGAACTTGCCGCCCAAGGCCATGGATTTTCTTCGCGTTCCGACACCGAGGTTCTTTTATGCCTTTACAAAGAATTCGGAGCTTCCATGTTGGATAAATTGCGGGGAATGTTCGCCTTTGCCATCTGGGATGAGAGGGATCACTCTCTATTTTTGGCCCGTGACCGGGCCGGTAAAAAACCGCTTTATTGGACAAAATGGGAAAATCAATTTATTTTCGCTTCGGAAACGAAAGCTATTTTAGCTGTTCCTGGAATCTCCCGCCGAATCAACGAAGAGGCGCTGTTTCATCACTTGACATTTTTGACGACGCCGGCGCCGATGACGCTTTTTCAGAACATCAATAAACTTGCCGCCGGACATTTGATGAATTGCGATGCGCAGGGGAATGTCCGGATATCGGAATACTGGGACCCGCTTGAGGCCTCGGCAAAAGAACCGCCTCCTGTTGACTTTAATGAGGCTTGTGAAAAAACGCTGGAGCGTTTGAAAGAATCAATCAAATATCGGATGGTCAGCGATGTGCCGTTCGGGGTTTTTTTGTCCGGCGGCATTGATTCGAGCGCCAACGTCGCTTTGATGAGCAGGTTGATGGAGGGTCCGGTCCGGACATTCTCCATAGGCTATCCAGCCGAGGCGGATTATTCCGAGCTTCCCTGGGCCCGGCGCGTGGCCGGTCTTTTTAAGACCGATCATCGGGAATTCATAATCAAAGAACAGGATTTGATTGATTTTTTGCCGAAAATGGTCTTCCATCAGGATGAGCCTTTGGCTGACCCCGTTTGTGTGCCGGTTTATTTTGTGTCCAAACTGGCGCGCGACAACGGCGTTATTGTTTGTCAGGTAGGCGAAGGCAGCGACGAGCTTTTCTGCGGTTATCCTTCCTGGATGACCGCGATCTCGCTTCATCGGGCCGCGGCCAATCCCGTCACGCGCGCCTTGCTGCGCGCCGGTCTTCCGGCGGCTCGAGCGTTTCTCGGGTTTGCCGGCAGAGGGGCCATGCGTCTTGAATGGCTGCAAAGGGCGGCCTCAAATCAAGAATTGTTCTGGGCAGGCGCCGAGGGTTTTTCAGATGATATGAAAACAAAAATTCTCTCCGAGAGATTACGCCGCCGTTTCCAGGGGCGTTCTTCGTGGCAGGTTGTTGAACCTTTTTGGCGGCGATATAATCAAATAAGCCCTTATCGGCATCCCTTACAATGGATGACGTACATTGATCTTAAAATCCGGCTTCCCGAGCTTCTTCTGATGCGCGTTGACAAGATGAGTATGGCCAATTCCGTTGAAACCAGGGTTCCGTTTCTCGACCATAAGTTCGTTGAAACAGTTCTTTCGATACCGCCCGTCATGCGCCTGTGCGGCAACAACATGAAAGGTTTGCTTAAACAATCGCTGGCCGGCGTTATCCCTCAAGATATTATCAACCGTCCAAAACAAGGATTCGCGGTTCCCATCGAACGTTGGTTTTGGGGCGCATTAGGGCAGCATGCCCGGGAAGCGTTGCGGCGCCTTTGTAATGAAACGGATTACTTCGATCGCAGGGGTGTCGAGAAAATTCTTGCGCGCGGCAACGCCTGGTCGTGGCATCTTTTGAATTTTGCCCTCTGGCATCAACGCTGGCTTCCCTAATCTTCTATGAAGACTGTTTTGAGAATTCTGCGCGTCGGTCAAGCGGCCGTTGAAATGCTCAGTCACCTGCCGAGGCGCTGCCGTTATAGAGCGTCTCAGCAATCCGTAAAAAAAATTTTGGTTCTGGGATATATGGGTTTAGGCGACATGGCGCTTTTTCTGCCCACCCTTGAGCTTCTGCGCCGCCATTATGGCGCCGCTCAATGGGTTATGGCGTGCGGCCCGTATTCCAATGCCAAGGAACTTGTGGAGAGGGCCGGCTTGATGGACAAAATAATCATCGTTGCGTGGCAGCATTCCACGGAATCATCCAGGCGCGGCGTTCTTAGAGAGCTTCGGGCCATGTCGTTTGATATGGTCATTGTGCCATTCGTGGCGCCTGTCCGGTTTTTCCTGCCCGCCTTAATGACGATCCCCTGCCGGGCCGGCTATTATCGAAAAATATCATTTCCAATACCCTCCCCTTTAAGACTGCTGGAGCGATTGGCCTGGTGGTTTAAGTTTTATGTCTTAGAGGAGGAGCTTTTTAGGCGTTACGCGCTCAATATATCCGTCCCGTTGGAATCCGGCGTTCGAGAGCATGAGCGCAGCCGCTATCTACGGCTTCTCGAAGCCCTCGACATTTCTTTGCCGCAAGGGCAGGAAGAATCTCGCCTGCAGATTTTTCCGCAGGATCATCAGTGGGCCGATGATTTTCTTGTCCGCCACAGGATCGCTCGAACCGACCGGCTGGTCGTCTTGCACGCCGGAGCCAGCGCAACCCAGAAATGGAAATCATGGCCTCCCGAATACTTTGGCGCCGTGGTTCGTTGGCTTGTCGAGAGTAAGGGGGCCAAGGTGATTTTACTGGGCCTTAAAGAGGAGCAGGGCGAGCTTGGCCCTTTGCTTGCCTGGCGTCATAACTGTTTTTTGCCGCTTCTGGGCCAAACCGACGTTGGACAAATCATGGCCCTCATGAAGCGAAGCAGCCTTTTTTTGGGCATTGACAGTGGTTTGGGCCACCTGGCGGCGACTGTCGGCTTGCCGTCGCTGCGGCTTTTCGGGCCGACCGACGAAGTCAGCTATGGCGCCTGGAAAGAGACTCAAAAACATCGCGTCCTTCATGCCGGAATTTCCTGCCGGCCGTGCCTGGTGATGGGCGTGCTGCGGCCGGGTGTTCCCAATGCCTCCAATTGCGGGCATTTTAACTGCTTGCGGCGGCAGACGCCCGAGTCCCTGTGTCATGCGATTGAAGAAATGACGCGATGGTAGGGACCGTCTAGAATAGAAAAATCATAAGATTGTGACATGAAGAAAGCTTTGATTACCGGGATTACAGGGCAGGATGGCAGTTACTTGGCAGAATTGCTGTTGCATAAGGGCTACGAAGTTCATGGCATTATCCGTCGCGTCAGCACTTTTAATACGAACAGAATTGATCATATTTACAAGGACAAGCATATTCCCGGCAACAGGCTGTTTCTGCATTACGGAGATCTGGCGGATGCAGGCAGGCTGATGGACCTTATTGACACTATAAGACCGGACGAGCTTTACAACCTGGGGGCGCAGAGTCACGTGAAAGTTAGTTTTGAAATACCGGAATATACCGGAGATGTCGCCGGGTTTGGAACATTAAGGCTGTTGGAGGCTCTCAGGAGGAGCGGTATAAAGACAAAATTCTACCAGGCTTCAAGCAGTGAGATGTTCGGGGCATCTCCTCCCCCCCAGAGCGAAAAAACCCCTTTTTATCCGCGAAGTCCGTACGCCGCGGCAAAGGTTTATGCGTACTGGATGGTTGTCAACTATAGGGAAAGTAATAATATGTTTGCGGCTAACGGCATACTTTTTAATCATGAATCACCCAGAAGGGGCGAGACTTTTGTTACCAGAAAGGTTACAAGAGGAATAGCAAAAATTAAAAAGGGGGTCGAAGAAAAAATTTACCTCGGCAATTTAGACTCCAAAAGAGATTGGGGGTTTGCCCCTGAATATGTTGAGTGTATGTGGTCGATTTTACAGCAGAATAAGCCGGGCAATTATGTAATAGGGACCGGCGAGAGCCATTCCGTTAAAGAATTCGTGGCGGATGCCTTTGCCTACGCTGATATGGATTGGGAAAAATATGTTGAGATAGACTCGAGATATTTCAGGCCTGTGGAGGTAGATTTTTTGCGGGCGGATATTGAAAAAGCGAGGGAAGAGCTGGGATGGTCGCCAAAGATTACCTTTAAGGATGTGGTAAAAATAATGGTTGACTATGACCTTGAACATTTCGGAATAACGTCGAAGGGCGAGGGCAAAAAAATATTGCGGCAGAAAAATATACTGTGGACTGATAACGAAATAATTTAAGGCCAACCGTATTAATCGCCTGTATGAAAAAAGAAAGCAAGGGAGAGCGGCCGGGCTTTTGGGGGAACAAGAGGGTCGCTGTAACAGGGGGAGCCGGCTTCCTTGGCTCTTACGTTGTTGAAAAGCTTAAAGAGAAAGGTTGTTTGGATATTTTTGTGCCGCGAAGCAAAGACTATGATTTGGTTGAGAATGATGCCTGCAAAAGATTTTACAAAGACGCAACGCCTGACATAGTCATCCATCTCGCGGCAAAAGTGGGCGGCATTGGCGCCAATCTTAAAAAGCCCGGCGAGTTTTTTTATGACAATCTGATGATGGGAGTTCAAATGATTGAGCAGGGCAGGCAGTGCGGCCTGAAAAAGTTTGTGGCGGTGGGTTCAGTCTGTTCGTATCCCAAGTTTACGCCTGTTCCTTTTAAGGAAGATCATCTATGGAACGGCTATCCCGAAGAAACCAATGCCCCATACGGATTGGCCAAAAAAATGTTCCTGGTTCAAGCTCAGGCCTATCGGCGACAATATGGATTTAATGCCATCTACCTTCTTCCCGTTAATCTCTACGGTCCTCATGACAATTTCGATCCCGATGTCTCCCATGTCATTCCCGCTCTGATTAAAAAATGCGTCGAGGCCGGCCTCAGGAACGAGCGCGCCATCACGGCCTGGGGGACGGGAAAAGCGACGAGAGAGTTTTTTTACGTGGAAGACGCCGCTGAGGGAATTTTGTCGGCGGCGGAAAAATACGACAAACCCGAACCAGTGAACCTTGGGGCCGGTTTCGAGATATCAATCAAGGATTTATTGTCGCTAATTATAAAATTAACCGGATTTAAGGGGGAAGTCGTATTCGACCGCACAAAACCCGACGGACAGCCAAGGAGATGTCTTGACGTTTCGCGGGCCCAAAAGGAATTCGGATTCAAAGCAAAAATTTCTTTCGAAGAAGGTCTTCGCAAGACGATCAAATGGTATCGTCAATCGATCGGGATCGTCAAATAAGCCATGAAAATCAGCTTGATTTTTACCGCCAACGAATTAAATCCGAATTTCAGCGAGTTGTCGTTCCGGGATGAAAGCATCGGATTCATCCCGCCTTTAAGCCTCATGCACGTGGCGGCGATTTTGGAAAAAGAAGGCGTCGAAGTGCAGTTGCTGGATATGGATGCCGAACGTCTCGGCTACGCGCAGGCGTTGGAAAAAATCAGAAGCTTCTCTCCCGATTTGCTGGGTTTTACGCTTACGACTTACAGTTTTCACCCCGTTTTACGGTGGATTAAAAAGTTCAAACAGGACAGCGGGCTTCCCATTATCGCCGGAGGAGCGCACGCCGCTTTATATCCTCAAGAAATCATGAGTCATCCGGAAATAGATTTTCTGATTATCGGCGAGGCTGAGATTCCCCTGCCCGAGTTCGTCCGCGCCTTTCGAAAGGACCGTAATTATGACGCCATCAAGTCGATGGGCTATCGTAAAAACGGGCAGGTTATGATCGATCAAACGCGCCAGTTTGTCAAAGACATCGACTCCCTGCCGTCTCCCGCGCGCCATCTGGTAAAAAATGAGCTTTACGCCAATATCCTTACGAGGAAAAAGAATTTTACCGCCATGCTGTCCGCCCGCGGGTGCCCTTACAGATGCGCGTTTTGCGACCAGAAAACCCCCCCCTACAGAATGAGAAGCGCGAAGAATTTCGTGGATGAGATTAAAAATAACTACGAAAAATTCGGCGTCAGGGAATTCGACGTCTATGACTCAACATTCACCGCCAACAGGAAGCGGGTCGTCGAGATCTGCGAGATGATTAAAAAAGAGCGGCTGGATGTCGGTTGGACGGTCAGAAGCCGCGTCGATTCGGTCAATGAAAACGTGTTGGACGCGCTCAAAAGCGCGGGTTGCCATACGATCATGTACGGCGTCGAATCGAGCGATCCGGAAATTTTAAAGCGCATGCACAAAGATATATCGCCGCAGAGGGTGCGGGAAGTGATTTCGTATACCAAAAAAATCGGGATCGACACGCTGGGATTCTTCATGCTTGGATTCCCCGGAGAGACGAGGCAAACCGTGGAAAACACGATCCAATTTTCCCTGGATCTTCCGTTGGATTATGTCCAGTTTACCGTTCTGGTGCCCTTTCCGGACACGGAAATCTATGAGTATTACCGGACGAACGGCTTGGGAGATTATTGGTCGCAGTACACGATCGACCCGCAAAAAGAAAGGAAGATCGATCTTATAGGCACGGAGATTTCAAGAGAAGATGTCGCTAACTACGTCAGTCTTGCGTACCGCAAGTTCTATTTCAGGCCCAGAATTATATGGAAGCGGGCCGGCAAATTAAGATCATTGAGCGAGTTCAAGCGTCTGGCCAGGGGCGCGTTCGGCATATTAAGGAATTCGGTCGTCAAGTAAAACAAGATTGAGAAGTATATATGTTTACGAAGGAATTCAAGGATTTTTTCAAAAATAACAGGGAGAAGGCCAAAGGTAAAAGGCGGTGGAACAGATACATCCACTCTGTTAACCTGAGCATGATCGAGTTTCATCTTTCATCGAACGCCAAGGTTCTGGCGATCGGTCCGTGGGTTTCTCCGCTGTTTGCCTCTCCGAGAATACGCGAGGGTGTCTGCATCGACCCTTACTTTGAGGCTGCCCAGGCGGGGGTGTTTCCTAATTGCCGTGTTTTAACGAGCCTTGAACAGCTTGGGAATATCGATGAGAAATTCGATTATATCGTCCTGTCTTTTTCCATGGGCATGGTTGAGGACGTTCTTGATTTATTCACCAAACTGCGCCGGTTTTGCAGTCCGCGCACGCGGCTGATTGCGACCTATTACAGCAGGGCGTGGCAGCCTTTTATAAAAGTTGCCGAGGCGATGAGTTTAAAACTCAGATCGCCGGAAATGAACTGGCTGTCGCTTCAAGAGATTGAAAATCTTATGTTTCTATCGGACTTTCAGATTATCAAGCGGTCCATGTTCTGCCTGGCTCCGTTGTATATCCCTTTCATTTCCGATTTTATCAACAAGTTTTTTTCAACCTTGCCGCTTGTCAACTTGGCCGGCGTCCTGACGATCGAAGTCGGCCGCGCCCTCAACCTTCCTGAAACGGACGCCGCCGCCGCGCGCCCCAAAGTGTCAATCGTGATACCCGCCAGGAACGAGGCCGGCAATATACCGGAAATCGTGCGGCGGACCCCGGCCTTTGCCGGAGGGCGCGAGATCATTTTTGTCGAAGGCGGTTCCACGGACAATACGAGAGGGGCCATCGAGCAAGTCATGGAAGACAATCCGCATCTGAATATTGTGTGTTTAACCCAGGAGGGCAGGGGCAAGAAGAACGCCGTGGAAAAAGGTTTCAGCGCGGCCAAGGGAGACATATTTATTATTTTGGACGCGGATATTACCGTGCCTCCGGAGTCATTGCCAAGATTTGTCGATGCGATCGCAAGCGGCAAGGGCGAGTTTGTCAACGGTAACAGGCTGGTCTATCCCATGAGAGGAAAGGCGATGCGTTTTTTTAACCTGCTCGGCAACGTTTTTTTCGGACAGATTTTTTCTTATCTGTTCGGCCAGAGAACGTCCGATACCTTATGCGGCACGAAGGTTTTGAAAAGAAATGATTATTTCCGTATTCTTGCGAACAGGTCTTATTTCGGAGAATTCGACCCGTTTGGGGATTTTGATTTGTTGTTCGGAGCCGCGTACCTCAATCTGAAAATCATAGACATGCCGGTGCGTTACGAAGAGAGGGCTTACGGGGACACCAATATCAGCCGGTGGAAAGACGGTTTTACTCTGCTGAAAATGACGGCCATAGGGATGGTTAAAATGAAATTCAACTGGTTGTCGATGAGGCGGAAATAAATATATGCCAAATAGAGATTCGAACGCCGAACGGCTCTTGAAAGAAGAGCGGTTTTTTGACAATTTGGCCGAAGCTCAGCGGGATTCGTGGTGGGGGCACGCGACGTACGCCGGCCGCCAGAGACAGAGGCGGCGCGCCCTGCTCGCGGTTGATTTTCTTTCGCCGGTGAGCGAGGAAACAAAAATATTGGAAATAGGTTGCGGCGGAGGCGATTTTACCGTTTATCTCATGGAGAAGCTTCCGGTGTGTAATTATTTTGGAATAGATATTTCCCGAAATTTGCTGAATATAGCTCAAAATCGCGTTACCAAGAGAGGCGTGACATTTTTAAAAGGAGACGTGGAGAACATGGGCTCGGACCTTGGAAATTTTGACGCCGCCATAGGGGCGTCAATCCTGCATCATCTAAATGTTCCCAAGACCCTATCCGTTATTTACAAAATACTCAGACCCGGCGGAAAGATTTTTTTTATGGAACCTAATATGAGAAATCCGCAAATATGGCTTGAAAAAAACGTCAGATTTATCGGCAAGATAATGCAAAATACACAGGATGAGACGGCTTTTTATAAATCTGAAATGGTGAATATGCTCAACAAAGAGAACTTTGTCGATATATCCGTGACGCCGTTTGATTTTATGCATCCTGCCATTCCGAAACCCTTGGCAGATTTTTTAGACCGTTTGCTTCGTTGGCCGGAGAAAATACCCGTTATCAAAGAATTCGGCGGTTCTCTTCTAATTAAAGCCAGAAAATCCGCTTGAAATGGCGCCGGGCGGAAAATATCAGGTCCGGCCGCTGCGGAGAGTTCGTTTTTGCCGGGCCCAATTGAGAATAATTCCGAAAGCCTCGTTTAGTTTGATGAGAATTTCTTCAAAAGACGCGCTTTTTCTGAGCCGTTTCCATATATAAGAAGGCCTTAAATAAAAACGCTCAATAGCGCGAGTGCGCAGCCAGATCATGTCCCTGCCGGTGAGGCTCGCCGTCCCTATGACGTCGCGCAATCCGGCGGTATCAAAGCCCGTGTCCGTCTTCTGCAGGAGTCCCATGTCCTGATATTCCTTCCTGATGGATGATCCCATCATTGGCGTCGCGACGTTAAATGACGCGTAATCGAGATCTAGTTCAACGGCCAATTCGATTGTTCTAAGGCACGATTCCATGGTGTCCTCTTTAAATCCGATGATCAAATCGCCGCAGACATCGATGTGGTTTTTCCGGCATTCGGCGATAAAGTCCCTGATTTTCCCCTGAGGCAGATGCCGGCCGTATTTTTCGAGCAACTTGCCGTCGGCGGAATCAATGCCGATGACGAGCGTGTGGCATCCCGATCGGGCCATTGACTCAAGCATCGCCGGATCCGCCAAGCCCGGATAAATGTAACTGCTCCAGATAAAACCGAAATTTTCACGAATCATCCCTTCGATCAGCTTGGCGGCGTTGTGTCGTGGGTAGCCGAAGGAGGCGTCGCCGATTAACAGCTCCTTATATCCCTCCCTTTTAAGGTAAGCCATTTCCTCGAGCACATTGTCGGCCGGCCGCCAAGTCACGTCCGTCAGGGACTCGGTGCAATAAGAGCATGTAAAGGGGCACCCAAACTGCGTGTAGACGGATGCGAATTTAAAGTGCTTGACGAACGGCCAGCGGTAGAGAAAATTATCAAAAAGTTTATGCCTGGCCGGAAATGTTTTCAGCTCCTGAACGTCTTTTTTGCCGAAAGCGCACGGCAGAATTTCATTGGACGTCCGCTGTGCCAATTCGGGCAGCTTGGAACGTAACGGATCGAAAATAATCCCATTGATCCACGGTTTGGCCATCTCCACGAACCGCGGCTCCAGAAACACCTCCCCGAAGACGATGATTTTCGCTCCTGCGAACGTCTGCCGAAGCTGCTGAAGAAATTGCAAGTCCGTCTCCCAGACGATGGAAGACATGGCTAAAACGATCGCGTCCGGCCGTTCGTTCGAGGCCCATTTGAGAACCTCCTGGCGCGGCAGCTGGTTGATGGCCGCGTCGAGGAAGGAAACGTCCCAATCGGCCGGAACGATGCTTGAGAGTAAAATAAAGTCTTTCGGCTTCCAGACATAGCGCGCCTTCGAGATGTAGGTGCAGACGGCGCCCCGGTAGAGGTAGCGCGGCCCGGGCGGATTGATAAATACCAGTTTCATGGTGATTCAGAAATTTGCGAGCAGCCTCAGTCCCCTGTAATAATGTTTGACGTCTTTAAAGGAACGTATGAATTTTATGTGGTTTCGAACCATTCTGAATCTGAAGTAGGACGCTTTGAAAGCTTTTTTGTAGACATCCAGGAGATATTCGGCCGTCAACCCGCGCGGGATGTAGTTAACGTTGCTGGCCGAACGTTTTTTTGTGTCGGTATTGACGACTTTGCCGTATTTCGGCAGGAGTTCGTACATTTCCGTGCCCGGAAGGGGTATATAGAGTTGGAAATAAGGGAAATGGAAATCTGATTCCCTGATCAGTTTGACGGTGTCTTCGATGGTTTGCCGGGTGTCGTTCGGGAAACCCAGGATACAGCTTACGCGCGATACGATGCCGACTTGGTTGGCGAGTTTGCCGACGAGCTTGAGCCAGCACCCCGCCTCCTTCATCGTTTTCATCATTTCGTGGTCCGCGATATTCGCCTCAAAATTGCACGACCATATAAGCTTGATGCCCCTCTCCATCTTCATTTGGCAGAAATCAAGCACTCGTTTCTTGTTTAGATTGAAGGTATCGTCCAGGAAGATCACTTCCTGGACGCCGAATCGGTTTTCAAGGATTTGCAGTTCATCGCATATCCATGGCACGCTGTGGTAGCGCATCCGTCTTTGATAGAGGTTGGCGAATTTTCTCGGGGTCGAGCAGAACATGCATTGAAACGGGCAGCCCCGGCTGCTCATGACGCCGAACATGGGCAGTTTTTTATAGGCGAAAATTTTTTCGTGGTATAAATTCACCCATTCCTTCGGAAGGAGCTCGGCCGGATGGCCGAATAGATCGAGATTGTCCGGGATAGGGGCGGGCGGCGATGTTTTGACGGCGTTGCCCTGCAGGTATTTCCATCCGATCAGATCATCCTCCTTGATCGTGCCGTCAAGGTAATCCAGGAGGGATTCAAAGGCGTATTCGCCTTCGCCGTAACAAACGTAATCAAAGAGTCCGGGGTGGTTTTTGAGTATGTTGTCGGAATCTCCCTGGGCATGGGCTCCGCCGATGATCAGGGTCGTTTTGGGATGGGCCTTTTTGATTTGCTCAGCCGCTTCGATGGCGTAGGCATAAGCCAGGGTCGTCGAGGTAAATCCCACGCAGCCGTAACGGCCATTCGACACGTGGCGCACGAGCGCGTCGGCGCTCATTTTCAGCGCGTTGGCGTCAAGTATTTCCACCTCATGCTTGTTTTTTTTGTTCAGGTAGGAGGCCAGATAAAAGATCCCCAACTGGGGAAGCACCGCGCCCAGTTCTTCAACGGATTTACCGTAAATCGCTTCAAGCGGTACGTGGGGATTGACTAAAAGCGCCCTCATCATTTTAGTTTATAAATAAAATTTTGACGTATTCATGATTTGACGTCGTTGTCAAGCCTTTTCTATTCTGCTAAATTCGATCAATGATTCGCAGAACTGCGGTTGCGGACAAGATTAAAACGCTGCCCCAATTGGCGGCTAAAACGAAGCTTCTGAAAAGCCGGGGCGAAACCATTGTGATGTGCCATGGCGTTTTTGACTTGCTTCATCCCGGCCACATCCGGCATTTTGAAGCCGCCAAAAAGCACGGCACGATTCTTGTGGTGACCATTACGGCGGACAAATACGTCAATTGTGGTGACCATTACGGCGGACAAATACGTCAATAAGGGTCCCGGCCGGCCGGTTTTTCAGCAATTGTTGCGCGCCGAATCGGTGGCGGCCCTGGGCGCGGTGGATTATGTCGCCGTCAATAACGCGGCCACCGCCGTCAACGTTATCAAGAAAATCAAACCCCATTTCTACGTCAAGGGGAGCGATTACCAAAACGAAGATAAAGACATCACTGGAGGGATTTCGGCTGAAACCAACGCGACCCGGTCCGTCGGCGGCAAGCTGATTTTCACCTATGAGATCACGTTCAGCTCAACCTCCCTTCTAAACAGCTATTTTCCGGTTTACCCGGACGAGGCGCGCAGCTTCCTTGGTCGTTTCGCTAAAAACTACGGTCCCAGCGATGTCATCGATCGCATGAATCAGCTCAAAAAACTCAACGTCTTGGTCTTGGGTGAGTCCATCGTGGAC
>JACQWW010000252.1:0-2014 GCA_016209025.1 Elusimicrobiota bacterium
TTACCATTGTCTTTCCCCGGGTATCATCAAAAAGGGGAAATCAAGGCAAACCAACCTATGAAACCTGATTCGAAGTTTCCCATCCCCCTTTACGAAAAGGAGGGAAGGGGGTTTTGTTCAGTGGGTCCAAGTGGATGTCATGGACGGGGATTTTGTGCCCAATCTGTCGTTTGGGCCGGATGTCGTCAAGGGGATCGTTCAAAAAACATCTTTTTTTATTGACGTTCATTTAATGGTCAGCCGCCCCAAGCGCCTGATCAAGGCTTTTGCGGACAAAGGCGCTGATCTTATTACGGTTCACCTGGAAGCCAAGGATTCGGCCAAAGAGTGCTTAAAACTTATTAATGATTTTGGAAAATATGCCGGTTTGGCGATTAATCCCGCCACGCCGTTTAGCCGGGCCATGCCGTATTTAGGCTTGGCCGATCTTCTGTTGATTATGACGGTGGCGCCTGGTTTCGCGGGTCAGGGTTTTATGAATGAATGTATTCCTAAAATCCGCCAAGCAGCCAAACATCTGCGCGGCCGGCCCATGCGAACGCGATGGCTTGAAGTTGACGGCGGCGTTAATGAGGCGAGCATCCCGGACGCTGTCGGCGCCGGAGCCAATGTTTTAGTCTGCGGCTCGGCTCTTTTTAAAGAACCGCCGGATATAATGGTTCCGCGCATGTGGCGGGCAATCAGGCGCGGCCTAAAAAAATGTCGAATATAGAATGTAGAATATTGAATATTGGAAGAAAAAAAGGGAATCTATTTCCTTGACCAATATTCTATCTTCTATATTCAACATTCACGTTTGTTGGGAGGTTTTATGGTAGCAATCAGATTTCAACGCATCGGCAAGCCCAAGATGGCCAGGTTCCGCCTGGTTGCCGTTGAGTCCACCCGGGGCCCGGCCACGCCGCCCATCGAGGTTTTGGCGGCCTATAATCCTGAAGCCAAAGACGGTGAAAAATTAACGAACGTCAAAAAAGAAAAATTGGAAAAGTGGCTTAAAAACGGGGCCCAGCTTTCAGATTCCGCGAAACGCATGCTGATCAAAGAAAAGGTTATCGCCGGAACCTTACCTCCTCCACCGCCGTCACGCCCTTCAGGGGCTTCAAACGTCCCTGATCCCCGATCAGGGGCGCCGAAGCCCAAAGCATCTGCGCCGGCCGACAAACCGGCTGAGCCGCCGGCCGGCCCGCCTGCTGTAAAAACTTCGTAGCAAGCGATTTCCTTGCCCCATCACCTTCAATTTGAGGTCCTAACCCTTTTCCCGGACATTTTTCAGGGTTTTTTGCAAGCCAGCCTTATCGGCAAGGCCATGGAAAAAGGTTTGATCGGCGTGCGTTTGCATAATATCCGCGATTTCTGCCGGGATAAACACCGCCAAGCTGACGATAAGCCCTATGGAGGGGGGCCGGGCATGGTGCTCATGGCCGAGCCGGTTTACCAGGCGCTTCAATTTGCCAAAAACCAAAAACCAAAATTAAAATATGGAGCTTTTATCCTTTCTCCGAGGGGTGTGCCCTTAACGACGGAATTGGCCAAGAAGTTGTCAAAATACGATCAGCTTATTCTTTTAGCCGGTCATTATGAAGGGATAGACGAAAGGGTTTCGGGGTATTTTGACGGCGAAATTTCCGTGGGAGACTATGTCACCATGGGCGGCGAGGTCCCGGCCATGATCGTTATTGAGGCTGTCTCTCGTTTCATCCCCGGCGTGGTCAAGGAAAAAGCCTCCGTCGAAGAGGATTCGTTCTCTATTCGTCCTCCACCCTCTACCCCCCACCCCCCACCCCCCGCGCTGTTGGAATGGCCCCAATACACGCGGCCCGCTGTCTGGCGGGGCCGAAAAATTCCCAAGATTTTGCTTTCCGGCCATCATGCCCAAATCAGGTCATGGAGACTAAAAAAAGCCCTGGAAAAGACATGCCAGAAATTCCCCGAAGGAATTTCTGAAGTCTTAAGTCTGAAGCTTGAAGCTTGAAGTATGAAAAACAGGTTATTCCCTTTTCAGACTTCAGACTTC
>JACQWW010000252.1:2060-4943 GCA_016209025.1 Elusimicrobiota bacterium
TCCCTTTTCAGACTTCAGACTTCGCGCTTCAGACTTCAGACTTCGCGCTTCAGACTTCAGAACTTCCCCGTTCGGGGGAGTTCTGCATGCCGCCGGCAAAATGATTTGTTAAAATAAAACAAATCTAGACAATAGACCTTAGACTAAAGTCTAATTAGCAAAGGATGGATTATTGTGCGTCAATATAAGAATGCTCAAGTTGGTGATACGGTCCGGGTCCAATTCAAGACCATCGAGGAAGACTCGGAAAGGATTCAGTCGTTCGAAGGAACGATGATCAAGGTCCGCGGCAGCGGCCCCGGCCAGACGATTACCGTGCGTAAAATTTCTTTCGGCGTGGGCGTGGAAAGAGTTTTTCCAGTGGCCAGCCCAAGGTTTGCCGGCTTGGCTGTTTTGCGCCACGGCAAAGTGCGGCGCTCTAAACTTTATTTCATGAGAAAACTCACCGGCAAAGCCCATAAGCTTGAATTTAAGGCTGAAGAGCCGGCGCTTGAGCCGGCGCCCCAATCCGCCGGCGCCGAAACAGCGGCGTCGGCCCCTGCGCCAGGCGAGCCGGGCAAGGCCGCCATCCCGGCGGCGGATAAAGCCGGCAGCGCGGTACCGGCCACCTCGACCTGACCCCATTGCTTTCCAAAGCCGCTAAAGGCAAGGAAGGCGAGCTTTTAGCCCAGCAATATTTGATTCGTCAAGCCGGATTAAAAATCATTGAAAGAAACTGGCGCTGTTTTTTGGGGGAAATAGACATTGTGGCCAATGACCCCAAAGAAGGCCGTTTGATTTTTGTCGAGGTCAAATCAAGAGCCGGCCATGCCGAGGATGCGTGGGAATCGGTCCACGAAAAAAAGCAAGCCAAGCTCAAGCGGCTGGCCATGAGCTATTTGAAAGCCAAGGGCCTGCCGCAGGAAACACCATTGCGTTTTGACGTGGCCGTGGTTGATTTGGGGTCAAAGACGGTGAGCCACGACCCTGATGCCTTTAATTTCGATTACGAGTTTTAGGTTTTTTATATGCCTTTTTCGTTTTTAATCCTAATACTCTGCCTGCCGGCAAATTAACCAGGCCGTCCGGATGAAGGGCGCTTCGCCGGCGCTTGAGGCTTCGGACGATTTTTTCCTGTTCGTCGGTTACATAGAGGCTTTTTGGCGCGGAAAATTCAAGAACCGGCGCATCGTCCGTGTTGAGCCGCGTTATGCCGGCCGTATATTTTTCTATGTCGCGGCTGGTCAGCATGAAATCCTTGGTTAAAAACGTCAGCGGGTCGTCCAATCCATACGGCTTTAAAGCGGCGAGCGCGGCCGGCGTTCGACGCAGGTTCTCGGCCACCTGGTCATAGTCAATGTTCCATGGGCCGTTCGAGCCCAGGATCAAGAAATCCACATCGCCGATATTAAAAAGCTGGGGGTTCGGGAAGACCGAGCGGAAGGTGGCCAGGATCATCTTGAAATCAGCCTCGCTCATGGAGTAGCTGTGAATCCACTGGCAGAAAATGCCGCCCGGGGCCAGGGCTTTTTTCACTTGGCCAAAAGCTTCCCGGCTGTAGAGATTGGCCACGCCGGCCACCCACGGGTTCGATGGCTCAGAGGCGATGACGTCGTAACGGTTTTTGACCGAAGCCAGAAAATGGCGCGCGTCGGTAAACCAAAGGCGCGTTTTGGGATTAGCCAGAACGTTGTTGTTCTGCTTTTGAAAAAGCTTGGCCGCGCCGGCCACGGCAGGTTCGATCTCGGCGCAATCGGCGCGCTCGATCGTTGCGCCCTGGACAATGGCTCCCAGCGAGGTGCCGCTGCCCAGGCCGATGACCATGGCTTTTTTGGGATTGGGATGAAGCAGGAGGGGCAGATAACCGGTCATGAGCTGGGTTTCCATGTCGCGGCTGGACGACGCGTCGGTCTTGCCGTTGGTTCTTAAATAGCGATTGCCGGTGTCCTCTTCGAAAACGGAAATGGTGGCTGAAATGCCGTCTTGATAGTAAAGAAGTTCGTCCGCTTCCATGGCTTGGACGAATTTGCGCCAGGGCCTGCTGTCTTCATGTTCGTCGGCATAAATGAACATGCCGCTGGCCATGACGGATTTGTTCCATCGCGGCGCGAAAGCCGCGGCCATGACTATAATCAGGCTTGCCAGGGCGAACAGGGCTGAGCGTCTGATATTTTTAAGATTTTGCGACCAAGCCGTCAATCCGGCCGCCGTGTTGGCCAGAATGCCGATGATCAGCGTTTTTTCCACTCCCATGGCCGGGATTAAAATAAATCCGGCCAAAACCGAGCCCAAGATCGAGCCGAAGGTGTTCGAAGCATAAAGGCCGCCCAGCCTGGCGCCCTCCCCGCCCCTGCCTTTCGCCGCGCACAGGGCCCAGGGCAGGGCCGCGCCCATTAAAAAGGTCGGCAGGAGAATGACCAGGCAGGAAAGGGCGAAGAGGCCGGCTTCAAAAAAGTGGAACGATTTGCTTAATACAGGATAGAGCCGGCAAAAGACATAAGGCATCCTGCCCAAGATAAATAGTGAGCCGAAAGCGCAGACAGCGATGGCGAATTCGATCAAGCCGAGCCCGAATAGATTTGATTTGGGGGAAAAAGGGGACAGGCTGCTTTTTGCTAAAGCAAAAAGCAGCCTGTCCCCTTTTTCCCCTCGGTCCAATATTCCGAAGGCCAGGCTTCCTAAAGTCAGGCCGGCCAGAAAAGTGAAAAGCATGATGGTGAAGGCGTAAATTGAGGAACCTAAAGAAAATGCCAAGGCCCGGGTCCAGCCGACCTCAAAAATAAGAGCGGCGAAGCCGCCCAGCCCCACGGCCGCGGCCGCCCTGAAATATCTTGCCCGCTCCTCGCTCTGCAATGGGGTCAGGTCTTCATTTGTCACTTGTTGGCACGAACTAAATGGCGGCCA
>JACQWW010000253.1 GCA_016209025.1 Elusimicrobiota bacterium
GGATGATGATGCCGCCTCTTTTCTGTTCCTTCGTCTCAAGGGGACGGATTAAAACCCTGTCTCCCAAAGGCCGAAGTTTGACTTTCGTCAATGTCGCTTCAGCTGCCATTCTGAACCTCCTTATTTTTAGCGCTTGTAGTTTAAGACTGCTAAATTAGCACTCTCAGCCTTAATGTGCTAATTATAACAAGCAAATATCGGCTTTGTCAAGGAAAATAACGGCCAGTGTATACCTTCAGACGTGTCGAACGGATTGGGATTTTTGTGGACGCCAAATGCCTTTTTCCGTGACAATGGCGGTTATGAGTTCATGGGGGGTAACATCAAAGGCCGGATACCAGGCCTTGGCCCCTTTGGGGGCCAGTCTTTTGCCGGCAATAGTCAAAAGTTCATCCGGGGATCGTTCCTCAATAACGATTTCCCGGCCCGTGGGAATGCTCCGGTCAATGGTTTCCTCGGGAGCGACGATATAAAACGGAATTTTAAAATACCTTGCCGCGATGGCCAGGGACATGGTCCCGATTTTATTGGCTGAATCGCCGTTGGCCGCCACCCGGTCCGCGCCGGTTATGGCGGCGCCAATGCGGCGGCCGGCCATCAAATGGGCGGCCATGCTGTCCGTAATAAGAGTTGCCGGAATGCCGAGGTTGCCCAGCTCCCATATCGTCAGCCTCATACCCTGAAGATACGGCCGCGTTTCGCAGGCCCAGGCGCGCTTGATTTTTCCCTGGCGCCAGCCTTCTTCAATGACTGCCAGGGCTGTGCCGCGGCCCAAGGTGGCCAAGCGCCCGGCATTACAATAAGTGATTACTTCGCACGAGGCCGGCAATAAAGCCGCGCCGGCGATTGCCATGCGCCGGGTAATGTCTTCCCATTCAGCCTCCTGCTTGTATAAAAAATCATAAATAGCTTTTTTGCGGCCATCAATCGTTATCGGGCCGTTGGAATTGTTAAAGAGCCTAGCCAGAAGCTCAAGGCGCGCTTTGAGGTTGCGCGCTGTGGGCCTGGCCCGGGCAAGCAGTTTAAAGGCTTTGGCAAAATTACATTTCCATTGATGTTCGTTGGCCGCTTTAAGAAGATCGAGATAAAGCCCCCAGGCCGCTGCCTGACCGATCAGGGGCGCCCCGCGCACAGCCATGTCCGTGATGGCGCGGGCAACTTCAACGGCTGAGCGGCAGTGAAGATAACGAAGGCGGCCGGGTAAGGCTCTTTGGTCAAGGATATGGAGCGTGTTTGCTTTGAAAAAAATCGGCCGCATAGGGGGGGCGTTGTTAGAATGGGGTCAGGTCTTCAACGGGGAAGACCTGACCCCATCGCCCGGCTATCAGGGGATTGATTCCATGACGTAGCGAAGATCTTCTTCGGCCCGCCCTAGAATCTCAACGGTTTTCTCTTTGCCTTTGGCGCCGCGCAGGATGTTCACGGAACCCGCTCCCACGTCGAAATACTCCGCCAAATAATGGCGCAATGTGCCATTCAAGCGCTCGTCGTCTTTTGAGCCGCTGGCTAACCGCACTCGAAGAACGCTCCCGATTCGGCTTACAACCTCATTGTCATCTGCGTTCGGGATGACACGCACTTTAATGATCATCCAGCACTCCTCCTCTTATCGTCGAAAAAAAGCTTCTTTGAAAATAACGCTGCCCAGGCGCACCATCGTTGCGCCTTCTTCTATAGCGGCCTCGAAATCATGGCTCATGCCCATGGACAGCTCCTGCCTGCGGCCTAAGCGCTCCTCTATCCGGCATTTTAATATGAAGGCCTTTTTAAAATAGGGCCTGATCATTTCCGCATCATCGGACTGCGGCCCCATACACATCAATCCGCAGGTGTTTAAATTTTTATAGGCCGCCATTTTCCCGGCAGCTTCAACCGCATCCTGCGGCAAAAACCCGTGCTTTTGCGCTTCAGCGGCAATGTTGACCTGTAAAAAGACCGTCTGACACAATGACCTTTCTCCGGCCAAGCGGTTCATTCGTTCAGCCATAGCCAGGCTTTCCATCGTCTGAATCACGGCGAATTTAAGATCAAGCGCCTTGGCCGTCTTATTGGATTGCAAGGGGCCGATAAAATGCCATTTTAATCCAGGCGGAGATTCCCTGATTTTTGGGCCTGCTTCCTGAATACGGTTTTCACCGAAATTCAGGACTCCGCATCGGCCCGCTTCGCTGATCTCGCCGGGAGACACGCCCTTGGAAACGGCGATGAGCTTGATTTCGCCGGAATTCCTGCCGGCACGCTCCGAGGCCGAGGCCATGCGCCTTTTCACGGCCGCGATATTTTCAAAGATCTTGTTTTGAATCGTCATTTATTATACCACACCGCGGCCGAAAAATCTCCTGCCCAGCTCGACATAGGACTTTGGGCTAACATCCTGGGGCCGCGCCTCGGGCGAAATTCCGACGCTGGAAATAATTTCCGCCAGGTTTTTTTTGTCAAAGTCCGGCAGGCTCTTGGCCAATGAATTGATGAGTTTTTTCCGTCTGGAAAAAAAAGCGGCTCTTAAAATTTTTTCCAGGCAGTCAAACCCTGCCGCCGATTTGTTGGGGGAAAAACAAATAAGCGCTGATTTCACCTTCGGGGACGGCTGAAAAGCCTCGGGTTCAAGAATCATGGCCATGCGGCCCCCCGAAGCCCGCAGTTGAAACAAAACGCTTAAAGCGCTGTAGTTCGAACTGCCGGCTTGGGCCAAAAGCCTTTGGCAAAGCTCAAGCTGGAGCATTATGACCGCCCGGTCAAAACCGCCCCAATCAAGCAGTTTTGACAAAATGGGTTTTGACGCATAATAAGGGAGATTGCCTAAAACAACCGGCGGCTTGGAAAAAGCAAGGGTCTTGAAATCGAATTTTCTGGCGTCCCCTTCGATTATTTTAACACGGCCTTTCTGAGCGCTCCACCGGCAGGATAGCCGCTGGACCAAGATTGGGTCTATTTCCAGTAGAAAGGCTTCAGCGGCGCGCCCGGCATAATGACGGGTAAGCTCGCCGTGGCCGGGACCTATTTCAAGCACGCAATCGCCCGCTTGAATTGCGGCCGCCTCGACAATCCGGACGGATGTCTCAGGACTCCTTAAGAAATGCTGGCCCCATTTTCTCATCAGTCGGAGTTGAAATTATATGATTTACTCGCTATGGCCTCGTTTTTAAACAATTTTCCGACCGGCTCCCCCCCTTGGATCATTTGGGCGGCCTGGGCAGCTTGCGGCGCCTTGATGTGGGCCACTAATTTCGGAGAATCGGCAATAACCAGCCTTTCTATGGCAAGGCTGAAGGGTTTGAAAGCTATTTACGGCGGGCCCTTCTGGGAAGCGGCCCGGCGCTGGATTTATCATCCGGAAGAATATTTTACGGTTCTACTTCTCGTTAACAACCTGCTTGAGGCTGTTTTCGCCTGGCTGCTTTTGACAGGGATCGCTTTTTGGATCCAGGCCGGCTGGCAGCGCGAGGCGTTGGTCTGGATTATCGGGGGCGCGGTCAATCTTTTTATTTTAACCCTTTACCCGAAAATCCTGGGCAGGCGGCTTTCCCATTCCATGGCCGGAGTATGGATTTTGCGGGCCCTGCGTCTGGCCATTGCGCCTTTCTATCCTTTTCTGCGCTTATTTTTTTGGATCATCGCCAAATTCACCGGCGCCGGCCAAGGGGGCACGCTCGGCAAAAGCGTCTATCGCTCTTTTGAAGAACGGAGGGAATTGATCGAGCTGGCCCGGCAAGACGACCGAAAAGATTTGAAATTCGGCCTGACGGCCGCGGCCTCTGGCCGCAACTCCGTCCCCGAAGCTCTGTGGAGCGGGGCGGCCGCGGCCGTTGCCGAGATAGCGCCTTCCAGGCCGGGGGTTGCCGACATGATGGCAAAATACCTGCGCCTCAAAGAGGTGTTGGTGCGCGACGTGATGACCCCGAAAGCCCGGGTTTCCGCCATTGATGCCGAAATCTTCGATTCGTCGCCGCCGAAATCGCCGCAAAGACAAAGAATCGAGTTCGCTTTGATGACGGACGGGTATTCGCGCACCCTGGCCGTCAAAAGGGACGTTCCCATCGGCTATGTTCTTTCCAAGGATATTCTTAAAAAAATCGCCTCTGAAATTAAAAAGCCGGCGGCCGTCATCGAGGCTAAATTGGAAATCGAGCGTCTTTCGGATCTTTTGCGGCCGATTCCGGCCCTGCACGAACGTCAAAAGCTGATCAATGTCCTGCCTTTGGTTTTCCGGGGCTGCCCCATCGCCTATGTCACCGACGGACGGGCATGGACGGGTATCGTCACGGCCGAGGACTGCCTTGAAGAAATCACCGGCGAAATCCTGGATGAATTTGAAACAAGAAAACGGCGCAGCCGCCTGCCGCGTCCGCCGCCAGGACCAACAGGGGTTCGCGCATGAGCGCCGCGGTGATCGCCGCCCTTGCTTTGGCGGGTTTTGCCGTCTCCAACGCCCTGGAGACGGCCCTTTTGACGCTGAGCTTCACCGAGGAAAAAAATATCTTGAAATCCGTTTCAAAAAGACCGGTCTTTAAACCGTTGGTAAAAATTTACCGCTGGGCTTTCGATGAATGGAGGCGCCATCCAAGCAATTTCTTGGCGGCCATTCTGATCACCCAAACGCTTTTTTCCATGCTCTGGTGCGTAATAGGACTTTCCCGTTTTAAGCCTGTCCCGGCTGCGCCCCTGGCGGTGGGCGGAGCCCTTTTTCTTTTCGGCGAACTTGTGCCGAAGGTTTTGGCGCGCCGCTTCCCGGCAAAAATAATTATTGTGCTGGCCCCGCCTTTTTACAGTTTTTTTACGGCCCTGCGCCGTATTTTTCTGCCTTTCGCCCAACGCCTGGAAAAATTTACCGACTGGCACCTGGCCAAAACCGTCAAGCAGCCTTTTACTGAAAAAGAAATCCGGCTTCTCCTGAAAGACCGGGAACTCACCCGCGATCTTAGGCCGAGGTCGCGCCTTATTCTTGAGCTGATGCTTGAATTTTCCAGCGCCAGAGTCAAAGAAGCAATGCGTCCCGCGGCCGAGGTCTTCGTTCTGGATACAAATTCCGGCAGTTTGGAAGAAATGCTTGCCCGGATCGTTGACAAGGCTTATTCAAGAATTCCGGCCGCTCCGGGAGCGGCGCTCGACAAAACGACCGGCATTCTCTATGCCAAAGATCTGCTGTTTACCTTTGCCACCGGCGGACTGGTCAACCTCCATGACATCATCAGGGAGTGTCCGGTCGTAGAAGAAAACCAGCGCTTGGGCGAAACGCTCGATCGTTTCCGCCGCGACGCCATCCATATAGCCCTGGTAAAAGACAAAACCGGCAAAGTCAAAGGCATCATCAGCCTGGAAGATATCGTCGAGAAAATCGTCGGTGAAATCCGGGATGAGTATCGGTAGGTTATGTATTTTGAAACATTCGCGGTAATTTTGAGCTCCGAGCCGTCTGGGGAATTCGATTATATCGTTCATCTGCTTTGCGGCCGCCGCGGACTTGTTACCGCGCGATTGCAAAGCGCGCGAAAAGCCGGCTCCAGGCTGAAAATTCTAAAAGAGCCCGGAGTTTATGCCGCCCTTCATCTGTGGTCCCGGGACCAAACAGCCGGCACAATCTGCCGGCTGTTAACCGGCCAGGTTTTGGAAATTTTCCCCCAGGCAAGATGCGGCGGACAAACCCTCGAATGGCTTATCGTCGCCCTTAATTTTGCCAGGACTTTTTTAACGCCCTTTGACATGAGGGCCGGCGAAAAAATGTCCCTGGTTTTAGAAACGCTGGCCAAGCTCAACAGCATGAATGTCGAGCTGCCCGCAACCATGCTCGGTTATAAGCTTAAAATGCTCGAGCTCTCCGGCTGGAAGCTTTCCAAGGCTGACACGGGGCTCCGCTTTTTAGATACTAACAGCAGAAGGCTCTGCGCCGCTTTGGAAGAAGGCCGCCCTCTGGGCGAGCCTCGCCAAGGGGCGGGCCGCCCCCTTTCGCCGGACGAAAGCCTGACGATTGAAAAAATCGAAAAGGGGCTCGCCCTCTACGCGGAAAATTTGGCGGGGACGCCATCGAGGGCCGCGCGAGAATAAATGGAAAATAAATTATCACTCGAAGAGATCGTCTCGTTTTGCAAACGCCGGGGATTTATCTTTCAAAGCTCCGAGATTTACGGCGGGCTCCAAGGCGTCTACGACTACGGCCCGCTGGGCACCGAGCTTAAAAACAATCTTCGGGCCGCCTGGTGGCGCGCCATGGTTTACGAACGCGACGACATCGAGGGCCTTGATACGACTATTCTCACCCATCCCCTGACCCTGCGGCATTCCGGGCACGAAGACACATTTTGCGATCAAATGGTGGATTGCTGCGACTGCAAGGCCCGCATGCGCGCCGACGGCTTGGCCGGCGGCAAATGCGAAAAATGCGGCTCCGCGAAGCTGACCGCGCCCAGGCCGTTTAATTTGATGTTTAAGACCAATTTCGGCCCGGTTGATGACGGCTCAAGCTACGCTTATCTGCGGCCGGAAACAGCCCAGGGAATTTTCGTCAATTTCAAAAACATAATGGATGCGACCTCCAAAAAACTGCCCTTCGGCGTGGCCCAGACCGGCAAGGCCTTCCGCAACGAAGTGACGCCGAAAAATTTTCTTTTCCGCGTGCGGGAATTCGAGCAGATGGAGCTTGAGTTTTTCGTCGAGCCGGGAACCGACGACCAGTGGCATCAAAAATGGGTCCAGGAAAGATTCGATTGGTGGATCAAGCAGGGATTGGCCCCGGAAAACCTCAAACTGCAAAAACAAACGGCCGGCGAACTGGCCCATTATTCCAAGGCCACCACGGACATCCTGTTTAAATTTCCCCACGGCTTCGAAGAATTGGAGGGGATCGCCAACCGGACCGATTTCGATCTCGGCTCCCACACCAAAACGCAGGATGAACAAAAATTTACCGCCCGGGTAAATCCCAACAAAGACTCGAACGCCCAATTGGCGGTGCAAGGCGCCAAGGACAACCGGCCCATCGTGCCCTTCGTTATCGAGCCTTCGGCGGGCTTGGACCGCGGCGTCCTGGCTGTCCTGACGCAGGCTTACACGAAAGAGGTTTTGGAAAAAGGCCAGGAGCGCATCGTTCTTAAATTGAAACCCCACTTGGCGCCGGTGAAAGCCGCGGTGGCGCCCCTGGCCCGCAACAATGAAAAAATCACGGCCAAGGCCAAGCAGGTCAAGCAGGCTCTTCTTGGGCTGGGAATCGGCCGCATTAAATATGAAGACACGGGAAATATCGGCAAGGCTTACCGCCGCAACGACGAAATCGGCACGCCCCTTTGCCTGACGGTTGATTTCGATACCCTCGAAGACCCGAAAGAAACGATCACGGTCAGGCACCGCGACTCCATGAAGCAGGAGCGCGTGGCCATCGCTGATCTGGGAAATTTCGTCAAAAATTATTTTTCATCATAAACAGGATGAGTTGGGCGCGCTTCTTCGTCTTTGCCCTGCTTGCCGCGGGCCTCGTTTATCTGCTCAGCCAAAAAATTAATCTTTCCACGGCCGATTTGGGCCGCCACATAAAAAACGGAGAAATTTTTTTGCAAAACCTCGTCATCCCCAAAACCAACCTCTACTCCTACACGTATCCCGGCTATCCCTTTGACAATCATCACTGGGCCAGCGGCGTTATTTTTTATCTGGTTTACAAGGCCGGAGGTTTCGCCGGCCTGTCCATCGCGTTTTTAGCCGCAAGCCTGCTGGCCTTTTATCTGTTTTATGATATTGCCGCGTCAAACCACGCGCCGGCCGCGGCTTTTACCGCGCTTTTTGCCCTGCCTTTGATCGGCACCCGGACGGAAATCCGGCCCGAGGTCTTCAGTTATTTTTTTGCGGCTGTTTTTCTTTGGATGTTATGGAATTTCCAGAAAGGCCGTGGGCCGGCAAAATGGCTGTTCATTATCCTGCCTTTGACGGAAATTTTGTGGGTTAACACGCATATTTATTTCATCCTTGGCCCGGCCTTGACCGGCGCCTTTTTTTTGGAAACGATGATTGCGGCTTTCACGGGCGGCCGCGACCTCTGGCCGCAAC
>JACQWW010000255.1 GCA_016209025.1 Elusimicrobiota bacterium
AACGGCGATAAGGCCATCCTTGATCCCGTCTTGCTTGGCGATCTTCTGGGCAAGCGCTTCTTTATTCGTTTGGCTGGAAGGCAGATATTCAATAGGGCGGCCTTGTTTGCGGGCGGCTTCAAGAGAGGCTTCTTTGAGATGTTCGGTAATCTGTTGCGCATAGACCCCAAAGTCCTTCAGAAGCGCCTGCTGTTTCGAGAGCAGGCGTTTCATCCCTTCCACATAAGCGATGGAGCGCAGAGCGCCGCGCAAGACGAGACGGTCAAAGCCGTTCAATACCCCAGTGATTTTATCGGCATGGTTTGCTATAAAACGTTTCACAGCATCCTCCTTGAGATAAACGAGTTTTTAACACTTTCGTTTTACCTCTCGGGGGATGTTTTGTCTATTTTTAGGAGGAAGGCCTGCTCGTTTGGTTGCGGCGGAGCCGCGCTATGTCAACACGGAAGCGCCCCTTCCGCTGGTGCGCGCCCTGCTGGATGCCGGGATGAGCCAGGGAGCCGCGCTGGCTTTTTGCATCACCGGGGCAGGCACGTCCTTTGGCGCAGTCGCCGGCACACTGTTGATTGCCCGCTGGCGAGTGGTCGAGTTGGTGATTGCAACGCTGTGGATAGGCGCGATTTTCCATGGCTTCGCCTTTGACGTTCTGCTGGCCTGTAGATGAAAGGGAGATGACCCTTTCCCTTGACCCTTTCATCTTTTTTTCCCTTTTTTCTGTCCCTTTTCCCTTTCTCCCCTTTTTCTTCGCAGAGGAAGTAAAATAAGCCTGAATGGAAATTAAAAAATTACGGATCATTTATCAAAAGCACTTTTTCCAAATTGAATACTTTTCGCGCCCAGGGCCAAAAGAAACTATTGTTTATCTCCATGGATTAGGATGCTTTAAGGAGGATTTCACCCCGATCCTTGATTGCCATGGTTTTAAAGATCATGCTCTAATGGCATTTGACTTTCCTGGGCACGGAAATTCACCTTACCCGCCAAAAGCAATGTTAGGAATTAATGATTTGGTCGAAATAGCCAATAAGGTAAGATTGCGGCTTAAAATAAATCGTTTAATAATTATAGGTCACAGCATGGGCGGACTGGTAGGCTTGCTTTATGCTATCCAATATCCAAAGCAGGTAAAGGGATTTATAAATGTGGAAGGAAATTTGGTTTCTGAAGACTGCTCCATTTCCCGCCAAGTGGCAAAGCTTAACGTGTTAAAATGCAAAACATTTTTGAGAGACCTAAAACAAAAGAAAGCCTGCTCTACTAATAGAGGATTCCAAAAATATGCACAGTCTCTCCAAAAAGTAAATCCTCGGGCCTATTTCCATTATTGCCTTTCCTTGGTGGAGTATTCTGATGGGGGGAATCTGCTGCGGAAATTCGCAGGACTTGGCATGCCCAAACTTTTTATCTACGGATCAGAGAATAAGCATTTGTCCTATCTCCCTAAATTAAAAAATAGCGGATGCGAAGTAAGAGAAATCGCCAACAGCAACCATTCTCCTGGGTACGACAATCCTAAAGCTTATTGTCAAACAATTAATAATTTCCTGCATGGTCATTTTGCAGAATAAAAAACCAGTCTTAAATTTAAGAGTTGACCCCCATTTAGCTAATCGGGGGACACCATACTTAATTCGTCAAGACAACAACTCTTGGTTTGCGCCCCGGTTTTCTCTTTCTTAAAAATTTTCCCAGAATTGTTTCCATGGGTAATTTTGACATTATGTTTAGGGTGTCAGCATACATATTTTTCTTTCGAGGCTTGGAGGAATTAAGTATGGCGTCCCCAGAATTCGTCCCCAGAATTCGGAGAAAGCCTATTAAAAAAAGCAGCCTGTCCCCCTTTCCAGACTTTTAAACTGCTGAGAAAATTTCTTGCGCCGTCATGTTGATCAAAGCTTCCAGGGGAATGTCGCCTCTTTCGGGCGCAGTGATAATCAAGCGGGCGTGCGGATATTTTTTTAAAAATTGGCCGGAGCCTTTCCTTAAACCGCCTTGCGCGCTTTTTACTTCAACAGCCAAAAGCCTCTCTCCCCAACGAATGACAAAATCCACCTCTCTATCCCTGTCTCTCCAGTAGGCAAGCTCAACGCCCTGGCCCATGCTGTTGTTGAACACAGACGCGCCCATCGCGTTTTCCATGAGGCGGCCCCACGCGGCGCCGTTTTTCTTCGTTTGAGAAAATACTCTTGCCTGAGAAGCGTTAATCAGGGCGTTATTTAAGATCAAGAGCTTGGGGCTCGAAATCTTCTGCCGCAGCCGGCTGCCGGAATATTTTTCCAGCGGCTTGACAAACATCGCGGCATCCAATAACTGTAAATATGAGGCGATGGTCGAGGCGTTGCCGGCTTCCTGTAGTTGGCCAAGCATCTTATTAAGCGACAGGATTTCAGCCGGGTGGGCGGCGGCAAGATTAAAGACTTGACGGAAAAGCGCCGGTTTGGTCACCGGCGTTAAAAGGAGGATGTCTTTGCTTAGGACGGTTTCGATCAGCGCGTTGCGCACGTATTCGCCCCAACGCTCGGCGTCGCGGCCGGAATCAAGCAAGAGGCGCAAGGCGCCCGGATATCCGCCGTAAAATAGGTAATCATCCAAAGAAATTCCGAAATGCTGTCGGCATTCCTTAAAAGACCAATGGGGGAAGGGGATGATCTCGAACCTGCCTGCAAGGCTTTCGGTCAAACCCCGCTGCACCAGCAGGGATGACGAGCCCAGCAAAACGGTATCAATGGGCTTATTCGCCATGCGGTCCTCATCGAAACATTTTTTCACCACCTCGCTCCAGCGAGTGATCTTCTGAACCTCGTCGAAAACAAGCAATGTCCTTTTGCCTCTCTGGATTTTTTTCCTGGCCTGCTTCCATTTATCTTCAAGCCACGCCGCATCCGGAGGCGATATAAGATCGGCGGTGTGATAAAAAGACGGGCCTTCCCAG
>JACQWW010000256.1 GCA_016209025.1 Elusimicrobiota bacterium
GCCTAATCGTGGGACACCAACAATTCGGGGGACGCCATACTTAGAAAAAAATAAAAAGTTTCCCCTATTTTAAGGATTTTGCGGTCATCTTTTTGAGAGTTCTCGAAACAGGATCTACCGCTATGCCGACATTTTCCAAGGCAACAACCCCCAATATAGGTTCCACGTCTTCCGGACCAAAAATAATTTGCGTGACTGTTTCGGCTCCCATAAATAAAACCCTGGCAAAACCGTAGGGATATTCTACCGGCTGGCCGTTGGCCAATTCGTAAACAGCTTTTCCTTCTTCCCGAATCCCCGCTTTTCTTAACTTGCTGGCAGGAGCCAGGCAGTCAATGGCCCCCGTGTCAGCCAAAAAAATGTCTTCGTATCCATCTTTCGGGGACCCGGTAAGATTAAAAACAGTAACAGTAACTTTTGTCGCTCCCATAATTCGCCTTCTGCGCCTTCGTTTCCGGCAAAGTATACCGGATCACTTTGAGAAATTTCATTTTTCCCCTTGCGGCTTCAAGGCGTGCCTGATAGCCTTATAGGGTAATGCGTCGTTTTCTTTTTATTTTTTTTGCGGCGCTGGCTGTGCCGGCGCTTGATGTATTTGCGCTTGACAGCGCGAATCTTGAGCTTTCCATTGCCGTGCCCAATCCGGTCACGGCCGGCGACACGGTTGATTTTCAGGGCATCGCCGTCAACCTGGGATCGGAAGAGTGGCTCCGTGATACCTATTTTTGGGAAGCCGAAGTTTTCGACGCGGACAAAAAATACATTGCCAAAACGGACCGCCAGCAGGGCGAAGCCGACCTTAAGCCCGGTGAATCCGCGGCCGCCAGTCTTACCTTTCAAATACCGGCCAACTTCGGCGGTTTTTATTTCTTCCGCCTTTATCTGGCGCACAACGAAACCCGGCTTACTCAGTCAGACTATGTCATGTTCCGGGTCATCGAGCGGCCCATTGTGGTGGCGGCCCCCCCTCCCAAAGCCGCGGTGGGAGGCAGTTTTATTTTGGCCTATCAATCGCCTGATCTGGCCGATGCCAGGGCCGGCCAAGCCAGCACTATTTTGAACCTGGTCGGCAAAGCCTCCGAAGGGACGTATCTTTTGAATTCCCATAACATCCATGACTCGACGTCGCCCTGGAAACCCTACATTCTTCTCGGTTCATACAACACAGCGCGCGGCACCGTGAACTTAGGCGATGTTTCGCCGAATTTCTCCCCCTTGACCTTAGTGGGCCAGGGCATGCGGGGACTGGAAATGGTCATCCGGCCGCAAAGCGAACGCTTAAGCCGCACCGGCTGGTCTTTGGTGGCGGGAAGGACGATTTCGGCTTTAAGCGCGGGATCCGGCGCCAACGGCCGTTACGAGCGCCTTGTCTATGCGGGCCAAGGTTCGGCTGATTTTTTAGATCAAAAGCTCCGCGCCGGCGCCGGACTCATCTTGGGCATGGACAACACCGCCTCGCTTTCCCCTGACCCGAAAAGCTCCAAATACCGGGGAGCGGCTCTTCTTCCTCAAGGAAACCAGGTCATGGGGCTTACCTTGGGATATAAACCGATAAGCAGTCTTGACTTGGGACTTGATTTCAGCCAAAGTCAATTTACCGAGAACCTGGAAAATCCGACGCCTAAAAGCGGAACCGCCCTGCAATTGCAGGCCGCTTTTGCGAGAAGCATATTCGGCCTTAGAATCACCCTCCAAAGAGCGGCCCCGAACTTTGTTTCTTTCGGAGCTCCCGGCATCGCGGCCGACCGGATGACCTACGGCCTTCAGGCCGGGGTCCAGCCTGCGGCCTGGGCAAATGTAAGCGCTAATTTAAGCCAGGTCACGGACAACCTGGCCAATGATCCGAAAAAAACAACCAGCGTCCAAAGGACCATGTCCCTGGCCCCCGGCATTCAACTGCCGACTCAAACGCGCCTGAGCATGGGTTTGAGCCAAAACGCGGCCCAAGGCAAACCCTCGACGGCCTTAAATAATGTCTCGCAAACCTTTTCCTTCGGGATGACCCAAAGCTACAAAGGCCAAGGCCTTTCCGCCAGCCTGCAAAATTCCCAATTCAAGGATTTAAATAAAACGGCCCACGACCTTGACACCAACACCCTGGCCGTCTCACTTAACCTGGCTTTCTTCGGACGCTTGCGCCTTTCCCTCGGCAATACCGGCTCAACGACCAAAGACAAAGTGGACGGCCATAAAAGAACCAGCGCCAGCCAGTCAGCCAGCCTTAATTTTTCCGTCATCCAAAACAAGCTTTCAGGCCAGGTTTGGGGCGCGAATTTCTCGTCAAAGGACGACGGCGCCGCCTCGGCTTGCGACACAGCGTCCTTGACGCTCAACACGGAATTTACCTGGCAGGCCACGCCTAGGATCGCCGCGACCCTGGGCGCCAATCAAGCCGATAAAAAAGACGCGCTGAAACAAACCCAGGCTGCGACCACAGGCGTCAACGGCAGGATTTCCATCACTTTTTAGGAGGAATGATGATCAAAAAAATCTTCTTGACAAAAAGGCTAAGTCAGGTTAATCTTGAAGCAGGCGCGGGCAGGACTATGAGTAAAAAAACAAATGCCGTCGTTGTTATATTCTTGACGACGCTTCACGCTTCACTCTTGACGCTTCCCGCGCAAGCCAAAGCCCCCCTAATGAGCCTGGAAGACAAGATCGCGCTTGAGAACTCCCTGGAAACCAAGCTCAAATCGGTCCTGATTGACATTTTGGGCACGGATAAAATCATCACCGCGGTCAATGTCGAGCTTAAAACCGCGGAGGAAGGCGAGGAATCTTTCGTCCTGCCTGGGGTGCCGGCCAGAGACAAAATGACCGGCGAAGGGATTTTGAGCTTAGGCGACGCAGCGGCCCGCATCAAACGGCTGACCGCCACCATTGTGCTGGATAAATCCACCAAGGCGGCCGACGTGGAGCTCGCTAAAAAAGTGGCCTCCGGCATTCTCGGCATCAGTCCTGAGCGCGGCGACCGCCTCAATGTTGACACTATGGCTTTCCGCAAAGCCGCCCAGGTTTCGTTTAACTGGAAACAGCTTTTTGTGCCGCCTGATCTTTGGAAGCTCTGCGGCATCATCCTGTTTGTCGTCTTTATTTTCTGGACCTTGCCGAAAGTAGCCCTGCCTTTGGCCGCCGGTCTGCGCGAAATGGCCGACAAGCTCCAGGCGGCTCTTCAAGCTTCGCGCGAAGGCGCCGCTGAAGAAGGGAGCGAGGGAATAAGGGAACGAGGGAACGAGGGATCAAGAGAAGAAGAAGCGGCAGGAGCCACGGCAACGGACGGGGAAAAGCCGCCTTTTTACTTTTTAAATCCGGCTCATGCGCCGGCCTTGAATTTTCTGCTGGCCAAGGAAAGGGCCGAGGTCATTGCCGTTGTTCTTCACTATGCGCCGCCGGCTTTGGCCTCGGCTGTGATGGAAAAGCTCGACGATGCCGGGCGCGCCGAGGTTCTTGAGCGCCTGGCAGTGACGCGCGAGGAAAATCCCGACACAGTGCGCAAAATCGAGGCTGATCTGCAAAGCAAAATCCAATACCTGGTCGGCGGCGAAACCAAAATCGGGCGCCTTCTTGAAGAAACCGACATCGAACTGCAAAATCAGCTTTTATCGAGTCTTGAAGAAAAAAATCCCGAGATAGCCGGCCGCCTTAAAAAACAACTTGTTTTCATTGAAGACATTGAAAGGCTTGAGCGGCCCGGCCTCCAGCTTTTAATCAGGCGCGTGCCGGCCGCTGTTTTGGCCCGGATATTGAAAGTTTCGTTCGCAGATAAAACCGCCGACATTCTAGCCAAGCTTCCCGAAGGCGCGGCCGAGCGCCTGCGTCAGGAAATCGAGGTGACCGGCGAAACGCAAAAAGGGCAGTTAAATGCGGATAAAAGACGCGTTATAGATGCCCTGCGCGCCCTGCAGAGAGAGGGTTATTTAGAAAAAAATGAGAAAGGGTTTAGCCCGGGGGAACTGCCCTTGCCCCTAGACCCGGGAACCAGTCCCGACGGTTCCCCCGTCCTGCTGGACGGGACCCCCTCCGCTACTGGGTTCAAGGGCAGTTCCCCCGACCTAAACCCAGAAGCGGCGCCGAACGAAGGCCCGGGCAGCGCCCCGGAGGAAGAGAAAGAAGCGAAGGAGGCGTAAGATGGACATTATGACTATGCTCGGAGCATTCATCGGATTAGGCTCGATTGTTTTCGTCCTGGCCTGGGGCCACATGCTGCAATTTCTCTGGAATATGGAGGCCATTGTCCTTATTTTCGGAGGAACGCTCGGTTCGGTCATGATTTCCTATCCCTTTTCCGCCCTTCGCCATGTGCCCAGGGTTTTCATCAAAGTCATCTTCCCTTCCAAGCGCGTGGCAGCGCACGATCTCATTAAAATTATTTCGGAACTTGCGGCCAAAGCGCGCCGCCAGGGCATTTATACTCTCTCCGAAGACGCGCCCCGGATGCCGCACCCTTTCCTGCAGGACTGCCTCGGCCTTTTAGGCGACGAAATGGAATACGAGGTCATGCGGGAAA
>JACQWW010000084.1:0-853 GCA_016209025.1 Elusimicrobiota bacterium
CTTGTTAAACATATTGGGGATGCTTCCGGCACTGTTGGTCAGGCGCTTCTTAATCCTCTGGCTGTCAGAGTTGTCAATATCCACGACGGCAAGGGGGAAGCTGGGTTTGAGGTCAATTTCTCTATTATCGAATCTCCGCCTGGAGACAGTGGGGCTTCGTTAAGCCCGGCCATTGCGACAACGGATGCCAACGGCATCGCCAAAACCTCTTTTACCCTTGGCAATACCAGCGGCCTCTATAAAGTTAAAGCCTTCTGTAATGACTGCGAGGCCAACCAGGAAGTCATTTTTTTAACGACAGCAAGGCTACCTGTGCGGATTAATCAAACGCTGGCATCCCTGAGAACAACGCAAGACGATATTGCCAATATCCGTATTACATCGGTCACAAGGCCCAATGACAATATTTCGTTTACGACCATCAGCGGAGAAAATACGATTGGGCTTAGAGCCCAAATTAAACCCGATAATCTCCATCAAGCCAATGCAGACAATATCGCATGGCTCGCTGAAGATGCCAGCGGGCAAAGTGGCACGCCGGCCGTTCCGGCCAACGGCGAAACGACAACGCTGATTATTGATGTTCCCAAAATATCCCAGGGAAGAACTCAACCCTTGAGCTACAACATCAACGCCAAGTTTGTTGACCAAGGCGCAGGCATCGTTTCCGAGCCCTGGACCATTATTCAGGATTTTATCGACAAGTGCAGGCAGGAGTATGTGGATATGGACAGAGCAATGACGCCAGGAAGAGTTGAATTTGGCGCAGGGGACCCCAAGTTTAACTTTGGAACATGCGGCTCTTTCATTATTTCGCCGACCCTGGAACAAACATTTAACCAGATGGTCTCTC
>JACQWW010000084.1:858-5146 GCA_016209025.1 Elusimicrobiota bacterium
CAGTTCGCACCCAGTTTTACCGTTATTTTGACCAGCGGATATCGCAATCCGAAAAAGAGTGCAATAGTTAGCAAGGCAAAAGAAAGTCGTCACCAGTATGGGGATGCTATTGATATAGTGCCAATCCCTTTGACCGGAGCCAATATGCAGGCACTCTGGGATGCCATATCGCCACCAAAATTATTGGAGGCGAAATTGCCAGGATCAACGGAAACCTCCTTTCTACTTATAGACGATAATCTTCCGGGCGTAGATCAAAATCCAGCAAACGGTATCCCCGACGTTTTTGACGTGATTTCAGGAAAAAGCAATTTTCATATTCATTTGGGGAAGTAGTAATGAAAAAACAGGGTAAGCGGATCGTTTTTAATTTAGGGACTATTGAGGTTTGCGAAATAGGTTTACAAAAATGGCCCTCCATTGCCGTCGGACAACAGCCACGAAAGGCGCCATCGTATTTTGCAAACCTCAGTAGGATAGTTTTGGTCATATTTTTAATAGTCGGATTTACTTTAGGATTAAGCGCAGAAAAAAATTACGCCGTTGAAAAGTCTAGCTGGATGGAATACTACCGATCTCAGTTAGATTATGCTTTGGTAAACGAAGGTAAAAATCTTTATCAGCTTGATTATAAAAGACTGGGTTATAGCGATAAGTCAATTGATCAACGATTGCCGGTGATTACGGCCTACAAAATCGCCTACTTAGCGGACAAATATGGCGATTTTCAGACCGTAGCTAAGTATTACTGTAAATGTCGCGATTTGGAACGAAAGAGGCCGCCAGAATGTTACAGTTGGGGTGATTCAAATTCTGAAGATTTATGTATTGGCGCTCTGGAACGTATTGGTCGTTGTAGCGAAGCCTTAAAAGAATGGGAAAAAAGTTTTGAAACCTATCTATTTAATTTTGGAGGCGAAACTCGAGAACAACAGATGTCCAATCTTAAAAAGACAATGGAAGAAGATAGGGAGGTTAAGGAGTTCGCGAAAGACTTTTTGTCCTGGGGTGAAAAACTAGAAGAAAAGATCAAGAAGAAAAAATGTGAACCAAAACAACTGGATATTGACACTAAAATGCACCACTGGTTCTACGCCGAGGACAGAAAAAAGAACCTTGAAGCGCTGAAGTATTACCGCCAGCACAGGGTCAAATTCATGCTGGAAAAAGCCGCCAAGGAGCATAAGGACAAAAAGGTCAGGAAGCAAGCGGAGAAGTAAGAAAGCTGGAAAAAGAGGGAGAAAGCAATAAATGACACTCGGTCACAACGATAAAAAAGCGGAGGATGTAGCGATCAAAATCGCGAACGTACAGCTATGAGCTAAGGAGATCAAGGAAACAGAACCATGAGAGGGAAAGTGCGATATTTTATCTGGATTTTGGTGGGGGTTTTTATTGGTGCCTGCCCATCGGCCCATGCAACTCATCTAAGTTCAGGTGTCCAGGCTGGAGATCGAGGCGGCATTCTTCTGCCTGTTGAAAATCGCCAAGTTAATACCCTGCCGTTAAATAATGTCCGTCTGGAAATTTTTAACGCACCACTCTGGTTCCATGTTTTAGACACTTCGCTTTTAGGTCCTCAGGTAATCTATCCTGGCGAAAGACTGACGTTCCGGATTGATTTTGAAGTTGACCAGAGCTTTACGCCGGCCGATTCCAATGTAACCATGGATATTTTTGTTGTCACGGACAGCGCCGGTATTCTGCCAAGGCCCAATATCAAATGGCATCTCAAGTCCAAAACAGCGTTCCAAATGTTTTCTGCTGAATGTTCCGATGCCGAGGGGATTTTCTGCGGTGACGCCATTGCATCGGACGACACGTCTCCCATTACGGAACTTATTTTTGACGGGTCGTTTTTTATGGATGAGCAAAACGAAGTTTTTATTGCCACGGCAACGGAAGTCGTTTTAGAGGCGAACGACCCTTTCATTATTGACGAAAGACATTCCAATGTGGCCTTTACCGGCCTTAAGGTGGACCAACCGGCCCAGAACATCAATGAGCTTGATCTTTTTGTCAGTCCTCTTACTTTTTCCCAAGGCAGTCATTTTATCGTCTTTGCCAGTTCTGACTTTGCCGGAAACGCAGAGGCCATAAAACAGCAGGCATTCTTTGTTGATGGAATTGCGCCGGCATCCCCCCAGGATTTGAGAGCCGACGGCAGTCTGGGGGTTTCTCCCTGGAAAAATTTCAAAAGTTTTGAGATTACGCTTCAAGGCCAGGACGATGCCAGTGGGGTTGCCGGAGCCTACGTTAAGCTGGGAACTCCTCCGACTTCCTCGACAGACGGAAACTTCATCTCAAATTTCACTTCGTTTAATTTCACATCCGGTAATCTGGTCAATGGCGGAAACCCTCTTTACGTTTGGCTCCAAGACAACGTGGGCAATGCCGATCACAATACTGCGGGGATTCTCAATTTAAGATTCGATGATTTAAAGCCCTGGTCGTCGGCTTCGGTTTTCCCCTCGACTTTCTCGGCGGGGCCGGTTCCCATTGTTTTTGTTTCTACTGATGCCACCAGCGGGGTGGATAAGACGTTTTTGTGGGGGAGGAAGGACACGAATGGTGACGGTGTATTCGGTCAGTGGCAGAAGACGGACTCGGAAGCTTCGGGGACAAACGGGATGTTGACCCTCACCCCCGCCCCTCTCCCTCAGGGAGAGGGAACGATCGGGGGTGATGGTAATTATCAGTTCTACACGCAAGCTAAAGACGTTGCGGGAAACTTCGAGGAGCCGCCGGTTTCCACCACTGTGGCCAAGGCTTCGGCTTTTGTTGACCAAAGTTCCCCGGCAATATCCAACATCGCAGCGCCGCTGGTTTCCTTTGGGACAGCCAAGCTGACTTGGACAACGGATGACAAGACAACGGGGATTGTCAGTTATGGCACGCAACCGGAGAATCTCACCCCCACCCTGCCCTGTGTCTTCGCACAGGACTGCCCTGCGGGACTGCCCTCCCCCATCGAGGGGGAGGGTTACAGAAAAGAACATTCTGTAATTCTAAACTCTCTGGTTTCTCCGGCCAGGATTTACTTCAAGATTACGGCTATCAATAAGACGGGGTTAAGAACAGAATCTCAAATTGGAAATTTCACAACCCCGGTCAAGAAAAAACGGTGGTGGCGGCCATGACAAAAAGGACCATTTTCATTTTTGTTATGGTTTTGCTTGGGATGACGCTCAAGGCCTTTGGCGAGGTGACCATAGACGTTCCTCCTATAACCAGACAGGTTATCTTGGAGATCGGGTTTGAAGCTTCTGCCATGGTCAAATGCATCAACCCAGAAGATCCGCCATGTTTTCCAGCCGGAGAGATGAATGCTACGATCACGGTTCCAGAAGAAGGTTGTGGCGCCTCTTTAAGTGCCTTGGCTGATGAAACCAACGAAAAGGTGGAAAACACAATAGACCAATGCTCCAGGGGAACGATCGTGCCGCTCTACCGGCTTACGGTCGAGAATAGCCATGCCCGGGGTACTTGCGGCTACCTGGCCAAAGGCTATCGCGAAGAAACTGTCCATGGCAGGGCCTCTTTTTTCTATGGCCCCTACAACAAGTCAGGCCATCCCATCCAGGGACTTTATGAGCTCACTGCCACCATTGGCGGCCCTCATGGGTTCTGCCCGACCGACAGCCCTATTGGCCCTCCAGAGATCGGCTACTATATGAATGGCAAATATTTGGATCAGGATGGGATAAACAAAGAAGTGGGCAAGGGCGACCCCATCAGCGGCGCCTCTTACATCTCTGGCAACAACTTTAAAATCGCCGCCAATGTCCATGTCTGCACATCGCTGATCATGCTCCTTAAGGATTCAGGGGACAACCAGACCGGAGGAAGAAGGCAGGTCCTGCCGCTGCCTCTTTCTGTCCGGCTGATCGACGGCAAGCTCGGCATTCCAATCCAAGGAGCCTTGATTACATTCTCCACGACCCCGGCCCTTGGGCCAGGGGCCTCTGTAAATCCGTCCTCCGAGGTTACCGATTCCTCCGGAATCGCCAGGACCTTTCTAACCCTGGGGGAATCAACCGGCGCTTACACGGTTACCGCCACCTACCAGGATTACACCTGTCTGGGAGGGCAGCAAACAGTGGCGTTTACGGCCCAGCAGACCGAAACCAGGGAGCAGGCGACAAGGCTTGTTAAACATATTGGGGATGCTTCCGGCACTGTTGGTCAGGCGCTTCTTAATCCTCTGGCTGTCAGAGTTGTCAATATCCACGACGGCAAGGGGGAAGCTGGGTTTGAGGTCAATTTCTCTATTATCGAATCTCCGCCT
>JACQWW010000263.1 GCA_016209025.1 Elusimicrobiota bacterium
AAAAATGGCAGTCCAGCAGGCAGTCCCTTCAGCGGAAGGGGCAGCCCCGTTGGGGAAGGGGGTCTTTTTTTCTTTTTCACGGGCTGGGTGGTCGGGGGTCAGTTTTTTATGGCGGTGGGGAATTTCTACAATCTGTCATTCTGTAAGCAACGTCCCCCTTCCCCGCCTTATCTCGCATTGGCTTTGAGCAATTTGACTTTGGCGTCCAGCAGAAACGACGGCCAGGGCCTCAGGCCCAGACTCCGTCCCCGAAGCTCTGCGGAGCGGGACTGCTTGAGCTGTTCCAATTCCTTTTTCAGTTCCCTTACCTCTTCGTCATTCCCGCGCAGGCGGGAATCCAGGCTTTCTTTGGCTTCTTTCGCCTCTATCGCCTTGCCCCTGGCCTCCAGCGTCTTCAGCGTCAATGGAAACAAAATTATGAAACAACGTCCCCAATTTGCAGTCCCCAATTTGCACTATAAAATTAAACTTGAGATTTGAGACGTGACCCCACTAACAATGCCTAAAACATTAGCTTCTACCAGCGTAGTGCCGGAACCGCAGAAGGGATCGTAAACCAATGATGGTTGATATTTTCTTAAAAATATTTCAACCAGTTGAGGAATGAATTTTCCCATATAGGGGTGCAGACGGTGAACGTGTTTGGTGCGCTCGCATTCCGGCAAATCGCTTTCCCGCCAGTTTAAATTTAATTTTTCTACATCCGCAGCGGCGGTGACGCCGGCAAAATCAGTCAGCGGAATTTCATTGTATTGTCTCGCAATTTTGCAAGCAATCGTGTTATCGTACATATCTAAACGTCCAAAATAACCGTGGCTTGGAGCAGGCCGGCTGTTTGTTGAATTTTAAGTCCGTGAAAGGTGGCTGATTTGACCTCAAGGCGGCAGGCAACCCGGTTTGAGGTAAAACCGTGGGCCGTGCCGGTCAATGTTTTGCGTCCGGGATCAACCATGATGCGGCAGACTTGCGGAATAAACATCTTGTTTTGCATCCAAAAGGCAACTTCGTTGAGCCAATAAACCAGAAGCTGTTCCATATCGTCGGCCTTGAGTCCGATTTTTCGTGCCGCGGCCCGGCGTTCTGTTTTCGGCATTTCCCGCAAAATCAAGTCTTTGACCGCCGCCGCGGCGGTGAGGAAAAAACCTTCCCAGGTCTGGGATTTTATTTCAATGCCGATTTCCGAAGTGTGTTCGGTGTAACGAAAAGTGCCGCTTTTTAGAATCAAACCAAAGCCGTCAGGATGGCTGGCGCTGCCCTGTTGTTTTCACTGATCGGTTTGCCCTTAAGAAAACAGCCGATAAGCTCCGCGGCGCGTCTTAATTTATCCTCGGATTCAACCAAGGCGATGCGGACATAACCCTCGCCTGCCTTGCCGAAACCCACCCCGGGCGACACGCAGACCCCTGTCTCAAGCAGGAGCTTTTCCGCGAATCCGAAGGAGCCGGCTTTATGATATTTCTCCGGCACCCTTGCCCACAAATACATGGAGGCTTTGACTTTAGGAATGGGCCAGCCCGCGTGTTTTTCCACGGCTTCCAGAAAAGCGTCCCTTCTTTTTTGATAAATGTCAGAAATCGCTTCCTCGCCCCCGCCCCTCAAGGCCACGGCCCCGGCCTTTTGGATGAAACCCGACACGCTGTAGTCCACGAATGTCTTGAACTTGGTCAGATATCCGATGGCTTTTGAATTGCCCAGGGCGTAGCCGATCCTCCATCCAGCCATGGAATACGTCTTGGAGAGCGAATTAAATTCAATACAGTGCTTTTTGGCGCCGGGCATCTCCAGAATAGAGGGCGCTTTGTACCCGTCAAAGCAAATTTCGCTGTAGGGATTGTCATAAAGAATCAAAAATCCGTACTTGGCAGCCAGGGCAAGAGCCTCTTTGTAATAAGCCCTGTCTTCAATAACGGCGCCGGTCGGATTGTTGGGATAGTTCAAAACAAGCAGTTTGGTTTTGCGGAGCACGCCGGCCGGTATCGAGCTGAAATCCATCAAAAAATTGTTCTTCTCAAGAAGCGGCGCCCAATAAGGTTTCGTTCTGGAAATATAAGGGGCGTTGACGTGCGCCGGATAGGCCGGAGTGGGAATGACCACCGTGTCACCCGGGTCGGCCAGGGCGAAAAACGAGTGGGCAATGCCTTCTTTCGAGCCGATCAGCGTGACGATTTCGCCGGCCGGATCGAGGTCGACATTGAAGCGGCGGCGGTAATATTCGGCCACGGCCCTGGGGAAATCCTCCGTAACCTTTGCCATCGGATAGCGGTGAGTCGCCGAATCGCCGACCGCGTCGCGAAGCGCCTCGACAATGTGGCGGGGCGTGGGAATATCAGGGTTGCCCATGCCCAAATCAATGATTTCCCGGCCCCTGGCCTTGGCCTTCTTTTTTAACTCGACCAGGTGATAGAACAAATATGGCGGAAGACTAAGGACCGCTTTCGATGGTTTAAATGTTTTGGCCGGCATATAACCTCCGAGGCAATGGGGTCAGGTCTTCATTTGTTACTTGTCACAACAAGCTTTAGGCCGCCCTCAAGCCGATGCTGACAAGTGACAAATGAAGACCTGACCCCATTGCCTATTTAAGAAATTATCGCTTAGAAAACTGGAATCTTCTTCTGGCTTTGGGACGGCCCGGTTTCTTGCGCTCGACGATTCTGGAATCTCTTGTTAAAAATCCTTGATCGCGCATCGGTTTTTTAAACTTGGCGTCAGCCTTGACAAGGGCGCGGGCAAGGCCGTGGCGGATGGCCTCGGCCTGGCCGGTCACGCCGCCGCCCACAACCTTGACCGTCACGTCGGCTTTATCAAGCTTGGCGACAGCCAGGGGCCTGATGATGGCCGCCTTCTGCCAATGATGACTGCCGAAATATTGATCCGGCGTTTTGCCGTTAATTATGTATTTGCCTTCGCCGTTGGGCAGAAGCCAAACCTTGGCAATGGCGGTTTTTCTTTTGCCGACCGTAAGAATTTTTCCGTTAGACGGTGGTTTTTGATTGTCCATGCGGATGATCCCCCGCGCGATAAATTTTAAGCCTGGTCAGCATCTTGCGCCCCAGCTTGGTTTTGGGCAGCATCCGGCGCACGGCAAGCTCGATAATGCGCTCAGGCCGCTCCGCGTAAAGTTTTTTAACCGAGGTCAGCTTGGCCCCGTCCGGATAGCCCGAATGGCTGAAATAAAATTTTTGGTCCATTTTTTTGCCGGTCAGTTTCACTTTTTGGGCATTGGTGACCACCACAAAATCGCCGCAATCCAAATGCGGGCACCAGACAGGCTTGTGTTTGCCCATTAACAAAACCGCGGCTTTTGTCGCCATCCTGCCCAGCACTTTATCTTTGGCGTCAATATGATGCCATGCCCGGCCGGCGCTCAGGGATGACACTTCAGGAAACATGGTTTTCATTGCCGTTTAATTTTACTAATTTCCAGGCGTTTGCAATCTATTCTGTTTTGAGCGTTGGGGGCAATGAATTTTTGAAGTCTTAAGTCTAAAGCTTGAAGTATGAAAAAACAGGTTTTTCCCTTTTTCAGACTTCAGACTTCGCGCTTCAAGCTTCAGAACTTACCCGTTTGGGGAAGTTCTGATTGATATTAGGCTTTCAATATTACTATTGAAAATGAAACTAAGATAGCATAAACTTACATTATGCAGAGAACGCTTGAAAAATACCTTAATCAGTCTCTCAAAAACGACAGGGCCGTGGCATTGCTCGGTCCCCGCCAAACGGGGAAGTCTTATCTTCTTGGCCTTCTTGCGCAGAATGAAGACATTATCGTCAAGCTTGATGACCCCGCTGTTCGGGACCAGGCGAAAAGAGACCCCGTTGCCTATCTGCGAAACCGCCGCAAAAAAACCTCCCGGTTGTTTATTGATGAACCCACCAAGCTGCCGGTAATTTTTGATGCCATTAAGGTCCTCATTGACGAGTGCGGTCTCAGGCCCTCCGGCATAGCCCTGGCCAGTTCCAGCAACTACCTATTGATGCGGCGCATCAAAGAATCGCTGGCGGGTAGAACGCATATT
>JACQWW010000257.1 GCA_016209025.1 Elusimicrobiota bacterium
ACATTTTACGCAAAAAGATCGCCAAGTCGGCTAATTTAACCATTCCCAAGTTTGTTCCATTGCGGGCGCGAAGCGTTACGGATTCTTCATCCTGTTCTTTTTTGCCGACAATGGCCAGCACCGGCACCTTTTCCATGGTGGCGTTTCTGATTTTGGCATTCAAGGTTTCTTTGCTCTTGTCAACCTCCACCCGGAATGATTCGCCGCGTAATTTTTCCGCCGCTTTTTCGCAGTAAGCAGCGGTTTCCTCCTTTATATTTATGAATTTAACCTGCACCGGCGCCAGCCATAAAGGAAAAGCTCCGGCATAGTGCTCGACAAGCACGGCGAAAAAACGCTCTATGGAACCTAAAAGAGCCCGGTGAATCATGCAGGGCCGCACCCGGGAACCATCTTGCGCCACATATTCAAGCTTGAAACGTTCCGGCAGTTGAAAATCAACCTGAATAGTGGAACACTGCCACTCGCGGCCAAGCGCGTCTACAAGCTTAAGATCAATCTTAGGACCGTAAAAAGCGCCGCCGCCCGCGTCTGTCTCGTATTTGAGTCCGACGGCTTCAAGGCCGCGCTTTAAGGCCGCCTCAGCCTCGTTCCAGGCGGAAATTTCACCGACGAATTTTTCCGGCCTGGTCGCCAGATAAGTATTGAACGACTCAAAACCGAAAGAACGCAGAATATGCAGGCAAAAACGGATGGTCCGCTCGACTTCTTCATTAAGCTGATCATGCCGGATAAAAAGATGCGCGTCGTCCTGAGTGAAACCCCGCACCCGCAAAAGTCCATGTAGAACGCCTGATCGCTCATAACGGTAGACAGTGCCGAGCTCGGCCCAGCGCATGGGCAGATCGCGGTAACTGCGCAGGCGGCTGTTATACATGGTGATATGAAAAGGGCAGTTCATAGGCTTGATGAGATACTTTTGTCCGTCAATGTCCATGGGGTTATAAAGATATTCCTGATACCATTCGAGATGGCCGGAAACGCTCCATAAATCCTGCCGGGCTATGTGCGGCGAAAACACCAGCTCGTAGCCGTATTTAAGGTGCTCTCGGCGCCAGAATTCTTCGATCAGATATCGCACTAACGCGCCTTTGGGATGCCAAAGCACTAATCCCCCGCCGATTTCTTCGTGAAGGGAAAAAAGATCGAGTTCCACGCCCAATTTACGATGATCGCGTTTTTTCGCTTCTTCAAGCCTTTTAAGGTAATTATCCAAATCATCTTTAATGAACCAGGCAGTGCCGTAAATCCGCTGAAGCATGGGGTTTTTTTCATCGCCGCGCCAATAAGCGCCGCTGACGTTCAAGAGTTTGAAGTGTTTAATGGGGCCGGTGCTCTCGAGATGCGGACCACGGCAAAGATCAATAAAAGAATCGTGCTGATAGAAGGTGATTGATTCGCCGGCTGGAATGGCCTGGGCCAGGACGATTTTATAATTTTCTCCCTTATTCGCGAAAAATTCAACGGCTTCGTCTCTTGATTTTTCAGAACGCACAAAAGGGAGATTTTTAGAAGCGATTTCCTTCATCCGCTTCTCAATACTCTCAAAATCCTCGATAACAAAACGGTGGGGTGAATCAAAATCGTAATAAAATCCATCCTCAATAGTCGGACCAATGGCGACTTTGGTTCCAGGAAAAAGCTCCTGCACCGCCTGGGCCATAACGTGCGAGCAGGAATGTCTAAGCTTCTCCAATTGGTCTTTTTGGTCTTTCACTATCTCGTATCTCCTAATCAGAATTTTCCCTAAATGAGCAAATTTTTAAGTCTGAAGTCTGAAGCTTGAAGTCTGAAAAAAAAACAGTTTCCCCTTTTTCAGGCTTCAGACTTCGCGCTTCAGACTTAAGAGAGAAATTCCTTCGGGGAATTTCTGGGGACAATATATCCTAAAATTAACAGGATGTATACCTTATTCATTATTATTCACGTCATAATTTGTATTTTAATCATAGGCGCTGTTTTACTTCAAACCAGCAAGGGCGGCGGCTTCGGCGGCATTTTCGGTTCCAGCGGCGAAGTGATTTTTTCCACGCCCTCAGGGTCGTCTTTTATAAGAAAAGCGACCATCGGTTTGGCCATTGGTTTCGGCGTAACTTCTTTAATGCTGACGGTGCTTTCAAAAGCCAGAATGTACAGCTCAGTGGTGATGGAAGAGGTCCAAAGAATGGGGCCGCAGTCTCCGGCACCGAGTCAGCCGCAGGGGCAGCAGCCGGCCCAGGAACAAAAAGCGCCTTCACCGGCAAAAAAATAAACCGTCTGCCGCGGTGGTGGAATGGCAGACACGTACGTTTGAGGGGCGTATGGGGAAACCCGTGAGGGTTCGAGTCCCTCCCGCGGCACAAACTGACAGTCAACTAGTAAAATTGTTCGTATAAAGGCGGGCGTAGTTCACCGGTAGAATGCAACCTTGCCAAGGTTGAGAAGTGGGTTCAATTCCCATCGCCCGCTCATTTATTTCTTGCCTATGCGGGTGTAGTTCAATGGTAGAATGCTAGCCTTCCAAGCAAGGCAGGGCGTTATGACCTGTTCCGTTCTCTTCCTTTCTCATTGGTAATTCCAGCTTAGCGCTTTGGCTCTCTCAGGCTTTCTTTAGCCCTCTTTCGATCTCTTGCCGATCACTAAAACGATCACCCCCCTCCCCAGGGGGGGCATTTTGCCTTTTGTTTTCGTTTTTCAGTTTTTAACGGTCCAAAAATTTTCTCCAAAAACCATGCATACTCCCCCATTTGGCCAAAAAAGACTATTGACAAAGGTGGACTACAGAGGGTAAAATAAAAATAGATAAACACCGTCGTTCTCTTGGTAAGGCGTATATGCCTTGCCGCGAAGGGGATGGCGGTAAGATTTTTTATGGGAAGAGCGGCTATTTTCATAGACGGAGCTTATCTGGATTTTGTCGTCCACGAACTAAAAAGTTCCCGCATCAGCATTGATTTTGAACGGCTTTCCGTGGCTCTTGCCGAGGGCAAAGAAATTCTTCGAACTTATTATTACCACTGACTTCCTTACCAAAGCAATCCGCCGACACCGGACGAAAGCAAAAAAATTTCCACCATGCAGCATTTCGTCAGCGAGCTTGAAAGTAAACCGAGATACGAGGTCAGGCTTGGCAGACTTGCTTTCAGGGGATTTGACAGGAACACAAACAAGCCTATTTTTGAACAGAAAAGGGTTGATGTGCTTTTAAGCGTTGACATTGTTTCCTTAAGCGCCACCAAGAATATAACCGACGTGATTCTCGTCGCCGGCGACAGCGATTTGATTCCCGCCGTAATAGCGGCAAAAAATATGGGCGTTCTGGTCACGCTGTGGCACGGGAAAACGCCTCATAATGATTTAGAAAGAGTCTGTGATGAAAGACGGCAGTTTACGGATACCGTCGCACGAAACTTTTTACGTCCCCAGCCAGTTGCCAACCCGTAGCGTTTCCAAGGGAATATCAAGTTTTTAACACGCTATACACGCTATAATATCCCTGCATCTTGGTTTCGACATCTTCCAGCACGCTGGGCCTTTCTGAGGCCCCGGCTGGCACCCGAAGCTTTGCGGAGGGTGCTGTCGGCAATTAAATTAGACAGCCTTACTCTTAGAGGAGCCGCTGGGCTCCTAACCAGTTTCTGCTCGAAAAGTCATTTTCAGGAACGAACCCTTTCGGCATAAACGAATTTTTTATCCCTAACCCCGGAATTTTTCCCAGCTTTTTGCCCTCTGCAGAGTGGGGAGAACTCCGCCGAGGGTTTACGGGGAATAGCCCCATTTATTTTGTCTTTTCTTTGCGCATCACCTCCTTTCAACCGATTTTTCGCCTGTGGATAATTTAGTGCGGCCCCTCTACGACGAATCGCAATAATACGCGCGGTGAACGTTCATCGCCGCGGCGCCCAGGCCAATCCAGGAAGCCTCGTGTTCGTCAATTCTGGCGCGACACCGACTCCAGCCGAACTTGCGTTTGCCAAGAGAGATAAGGGCTTCGATGGGAAGGCGCTGGCGTATCTGCCTGCGGTGAGTTGGAGATTTTTCTATCGCCTTGCCGCGCTGTTGAAGTCCTGGAAGGATACCCATCGCCTTGAGCGCTTGAACCCGCCATCGGGCGAAGAATCCCCGATCGCCGAGGACTTCCCTGGGCAACCGTCCGAATTTTGTGTAGAACCAGCGCAGGGCTGATGTGACCAAGAAGGCGTCGGCCACATTGTTTTGGAAGACGGCAACGCGGTACATGCAGCCGCGCACCAAGGCAAAAAGAACCTTGGGGCCGAACTCCGTCCCCAAAGGAAACTTATCCCGGACAATGGGGCGGACATGATCCTTATGAAAGGAGACGATGCGGTTGGGGATGTGTTTGATTCCCCGGCGCACCAGTTTCTGCTGGTGTAGGATGGCTTGAATCCTAAGTTGTGCCGTCTTAATATCCCCAAGCCAGCCCCGAAGCTCAGGGTTGCTGCGGCATTTTTTGCCCAGCTCCCGGGTTGCCCGCTCCCGCAAGTCCATAAGCTGCTTTAAGTTGCGGCGCACAAACTGAAACATCCGCTTGTGCGCCCTGAGGCGGGTTTTTTCCTTGGGCTTGGCAAGTATAGATCGTTGCATTGATTATGTTAATATTATAGACTGTCTATGTGGATCAAGATGGAAGGAAATTATCGAGAGAAGTGTTGGAAGCGTATCGGATGCGCGCTCTCACTCTTAGGAACGACCAGCATTATTCCGTTGGGC
>JACQWW010000024.1 GCA_016209025.1 Elusimicrobiota bacterium
ACGATCAGACCAGTATCCGGACTAAGCAGATATTCCATTTTGCGCCTCCGGCGTCACTTATTCTTAATGATGGGCCTCGACTGTCTGACTTGCCTCGCCTTGTGTGCTTTTGGGAACCCCTGAATTCAAAGTCAAAATGCCTAAAAGGCAGATGACCAGGGCGAAAAAGCCCAAGCCTTCGATCAAGGCGGCCGGAATGATCATCGAGGTTCTAAGCGCATTGGCCGCTTCGGGCTGACGGGCCGTCCCTTCCAAGGCGGCGCTGGCCAAACGAGCTATGCCGAAAGCGGCCGCCAACAGACACAGGCCTGTGCCCAGGCCGAGTCCCAAGTATCCGAATGCTAAATGCCACATGTTTCCTCCTCCTTGCGTGAATATAGAATGTTGAATATTGAATGTTGGAACGAAAAAGATTGGTTTCCCAATATTCTATATTCCATATCCAATATTCTCCTTCCGCACTTTTAGTGCTCCGGATGAACGGCGGCTCCGACAAAGAGCGCCGTCAAAAACGTGAAAATATAAGCCTGTAAAAAGGCCACGAAAATTTCCAAAGCGTAAACGAACAAACCCAAAATAACGGCAAAGGGCGCGGCCAAACCCAGGCCTATCCATGGATTGATGGCGCCTAGAATAAAAATGAGAGACAGAAAGGCGAGCATAACGATATGGCCCGCGATCATGTTGGCGAAAAGCCGGATGCACAGGGCGAACGCCTTGGTGCCGAAACCGATAAGCTCGATGGGGATCATAATGGGCACCAGCCACCAGCGAAGCCCTGAAGGGATGATGCTTTTAAAATAATGCCAGAGGCCCTGCTCTCTAATGCCGGCGATATGGATGAGAAAAAAAGTGCAGCCGGCCAAGGCGGCCGTGACCGAGATGTTACCGGTGGCGGTGGCGCCCCAGGGCACCAGTCCTGCCAGGTTGCACAACAAAATAAAAAAGAAAAGCGTCAAAAAATAAGAGAGGTAGCGTTCGCCCGAATGTCCCAGGCTGGGCATGACGATCTCGTTTCTGATGAATAGGGCCGCGGCCTCGATGGCGCCTCGTAAAAGCCGCGGCCACGATCTCTGATCGTATCTCCGTCCCCGAAGCTCTGCGGAGTGGGGAAGTTTTTCAGGATAGCGGGCGACGAAAATCAAAGCCGCTAGGGATAAAAGGCTGACAAGCCACATCATAAACAGATGCCTGGTGACCGCCAGCTCCATGCCGAAAATGGGGCCGAGCGCCATGATCTTATGATCAAGAATATGATGCTCTAAAATCGTTTGAAAATTCACTGGCGCTCCTTTTTTGCTCTATTCTGCCGCATAAGAAAACGGCTCTCCCATAACATAAAAACCATCATAGCGGTCACCAAGGTTATCAGGGTAAGAGCCGGCGATAACTGACGATTATTATACGCTGCCCAAGCCGCAACACCAAGGGCTGCCAGCCGCAGAAAAACACCGCCGGCGTAACATCCATAGAACCAACGGTTTGACCGCTCCCACGCCCAAGATTGGGCCAGATAGCTGGTTAAAGATACTATCCATGCAACAATCAAGCCAAAACCAATGCTCTTTTTTAACATCGGGCACGCCGGACATAAAGGAACGACTGCCAGAACCGCCAGGCACAAAAGCGTTGTCCCGCCGGTCCAGGCCGCGCATTGCAAACGCAATGGGATTGCTTTCATTGCGGCCGCGACACATCCTTTATAAATTGGTAAAGGCCCGCGCCAATGCCCAAAAATGAACAAACAAGCGTCAGCCATGGTTTGGTCTCCAATCGCCTGTCCAGCCACAAGCCGGCAAAAACGCCGAGTAAAACAGAGACGGCCAGCTGGGTCCCGGAAAAAATAAAATTCCAGGCACTCGGCTTTGAACTGTTATTTTTTAACACGACAATTTAAAACTCCGGTGATTATTCAGAACTTCCCCTTTTTTCATACTTCAAGCTTCAGACTTAAGACTTCTCCGCCGGAGGCGGATCCGCCTTAGGTGGAAGAAATTCCTTTAGGGAATTTCTGGGGGTTATTGTGCCTAATTGTTAAGGCTTTGTAGTGAGTCCCAAGGGCAAAAAAATGAAGGACTAAAGTCCTAGTAAAAAGTGGGACTTTGGCTTCACGACACGACAGGGCTTTTCAACCTACAATTGAAATAACCTTGAAGATGAAGACAAAAACGTTTCTTCTCACAATCGCCTTGATCGGCGCCAAAGCAGCGGCCTACAGCGCAGAGCTGCTGGAACAATACCGGCTGAAACCGGAATTTTCCCAATTGTCTCTTCGCGCGCAATACGCCCTCACTTATGACCGCGGCATTTTAAATGAGCTGAGGCGCCGATACCAAAACAGCGCCGGCATAACAACGCTGGGAAATGAGCCGGCCGCTATCTTTCCTAACATTCCCATTATTGACATCATCGGCGCGGACATTCGCGCGCCCATTGGTCCCGGCTCTTTTACCCCGCCCGGAGCATGGGGCGTGATAACCGTAGATGCCGACGGCGATACCGGGTACAACCCTTCCATGGCCTTGGACAGCTCAGGCAGGCCCCATATCGCTTATTATCACTCCCGCGACACGGGCCAAGTGCATACCGGGGATCTGCGTTACGCGCGCTGGGACGGGAATAAATGGATTATGGAAACCGTTAAAAGCGAAGGCGATGCGGGCGGCACACCGTCCTTGGCCTTGGATGCCTCGAGCAATCCTCGTATCAGCTTTTGCAGTTTTACTTCCAGCGGGGCCGCGGATGATCTCTGGTACGCATATAAAGGCACAAGCGGATGGGCTTTTGAATTAGTGGACAGCGCCGGCAACGTCGGTCTATACAGCTCGCTCAAAGTGGACTCAAATGGGAAGGCGCGTATCGCCTACCAAGACACGACCTTAGGCAAAATGGATTTGAAATACGCCGAGCGCAACACTTCCGGCCAATGGCGGATAGAAACCGTTGACAGCGCGGGCGACGTGGGCCAATTCGCCTCCCTTGATGTTGATTCCTTGGGAAGAGCCCATATCGCGTACCTTGATTTCACTAATTATGATCTGAAATACGCCAGACAAGACGCCTCTGGTCCTTCCGGTTCGACTTGGACCAAAGAAACAGCCGACTCAACCGGCCAATCAGGATTTTTCGCTTCTCTTAAGATTGACGCCTCAGGAACGGTTCATATCGCCCACCAGGACGCCGCGGCCCAGGACCTTCGCTATGCCAAAAAAGCCTCAGGCGGAACCTGGCATACCAAAATTATTGATTCAACCGGCGATGTCGGCGAATACGCTTCGCTCGCCTTAGATTCCACCGGCAAGCCGCACATTGCTTACTATGACGATACAAAAACCCGGCTCAAATATGCCCGGTTGATAAATTCTTCCTGGAGCACCGATGTGGTCAGCGGCGCCGGCGCCGACAGCTGGAACACCTCGATCCAGGTTGACAAAAACGGCATCCAGCATATCGCTTATCTTGATTTTGTCCAGGGCGATTTAAAATACGCGCGCTGGTCCAATCGTCCGACGCTTTCCTGGACCAAAGAGCCCGGCTATGCCGCCGACGGCGTGGAACCGAACAACGGCAATGCTTACACCCGATTCGTTTACCGCATTAAATACACGGACCAGGACGGGGACCCGCCCTTGGCCGGACAGCCCAAGGTCCATGTCAAGCGCGGCACCGGCACGGTCACGGAAATTTCCGGCAGTCCTTTTTCCATGAATCAATACGCCAGTTCGGGCCCGGGCACGGCTTCTTATGAATACAGCCTTTGGCTGACCGGCGGCAGCGACTACATTTATACTTTCGAGGCCCAGGACCGCTGGGGCGTCTGGGCCGTGGCCAAATCAAGCCGGGGACCCAGCGTGACAGACACCGGCTTGCCGCCCGAAGGCGAAGAGGTCTTCGCTTATCCCAATCCGGCCACCGGCGACAAAGTCACTTTCCGCGTAGCCCTGGGCTATCTGGCGCCGACTATTGAACTGAAAATTTTCGATCTGGCGGGAGAGCTTGTCGAAGAAATTCCCGACGAACGTTTCCCAAAAATTCATCCGCCGGTTTATGAATACACTTGGAATATGACGGACTCCAAAGGCCAAAAAACAGCCAGCGGCGTTTACGTCTATTATGTGCGAGCCCGCGACCAGCAAAGCGGCAAAGAATTCAAAGCAGTCAAGAAATTCGCCATACTCAAATGACGCAAGAATATAGAAAAGAATATAGAATATGGAATATAGAATGTAGGGGGGGAAAGGGGATTCTTTTTCTTGTTTTCCTGTATTCTACATTCAACATTCTACATTCACCCTGTTTTGCCCAGCCGCCCACCGGCGCCTCTTTCTTGAAAATTCCCGTCGGGGCGCGGGCCGCGGGAATGGGCTCGGCCATCACGGCTTTAGTTGACGATGCCAACGGCCTTTACTGGAATCCGGCCGGCATCGGCAGAATCGGCATCACGGACATCCTGGCCTCGCATAATGAATGGGTAGCCGACACCAGAGAGGAATCCTTTGCCCTGGCCCAAAGACTGGCCAAAAGCCAGGTCATCGGCATAAGTTACCTGACCCTGACCATGGACCCAATGGATAGGCGCAGTAATACCGGAGAAAAATTAGGAACCTTCACGGCTTCGGACCGGGCCACGGGAGTGACCTGGGCCATGAATTTTTCCCGTTATTTTTCCATCGGAGCCACAGCTAAAAAAATCGAACAGCGCCTTGACAAAGCCGTGGCCAAAGGCACGGCCGCGGACTTCGGCATCCAAATCCGGCCGGTGCGCCGCATTTATCTGGGGGCTTCCCTGCTCAATGTGGGCTCGCCCATGAAATATATCAATGAAGAATACAGCCTGCCGACCATGGCCAGGGGCGGCCTGGCCATCCGCCTTACCCGGACCCTGACCCTGGCGGTTGAAGGCAAGCAGGAGATGACCGCCAAAAACAAGCCGGCTGATTTTGCCGCAGGCTTTGAATGGAATCTTGGCGGCCTGGACCGCTCTTATTTCTGGTCACCGGTTGTCTGGCGCATCGGATACCTTTCGCCGGCCGGACCAGGGGCCGGTTTGGGCATTAAAATTTTCGGGGCCCGGCTTGATTACGCCATCGCGCCCATGGCCGAGCTTGGCTTGACCCACCGCGCCTCGATCAATCTGCGCTTTGGAAAAAAAGAACCGGCTGTCCGGTCCGCTGAAAATCCTTCAAAAACAAAATCATCCGATAAAAAAGCCTCTAAAGACAAAGAAACCGATTCAGAAGAAAAAAAGAGCACCAAAACCGGCACCTTGCTTGACGTCCTCTTCTGAATAAGTCTGAAGTCTAAAGCCTGAAGTCTGAAAAAAAGAAATTTTTTATTTTCTAAATTTCAGACTTTAGACTTCAGACTTCAGACTTAATACTTTTATTTGCTGCTTATTCAGGAAAATCGAAAGTAGATTTTCTCCGAGGGAATAAGCTGGAAGCCCGGCAGCCTTAACCGGGTTTTATTTTTTTCTCTTGATTCTTATCTGTTTAATAATATATTATACAGCTATGATTATAAACCCTTCCTCCATCCG
>JACQWW010000258.1 GCA_016209025.1 Elusimicrobiota bacterium
CTCCTGCACCCTACGTGCTTGTGCAGACCAAACTCCAGACCTTGTACCTTTCATTACTCCTCCCTGCCGCCCCTGGGGGCAACGCGGGGAGGATATCAAGCCGCCGGCGGGAAAGTCAGGGGGCGCTTACCGCAAGGACACGATGACTACGAATAATCTGGATTCCTGCTTTCGCAGGAATGACAAAATGGGATAGACCGAATAGTTACCTTACAGGTTCGGTTCGATTTTGGCGGCGGCGCGCAGTTCCTGGATGTAAGGGGGAAGGGTTTGGGTGATTTTCTGCTGCAGGAGCGTGGCGCGCAGGTTGTCCTTGATTTGTTTGAATTCAGCCGCTTTTGACGGAAGTTTTTCAGCCACCTGAAAAACGTGAAAGCCTAATTGTGTTCCGACGGCTTGGCTGAATTCGCCGGCCTTGAGGGTGAAAACGACGTTTTCGATGTCAGGCAAAAGCATGCCTTTTGAAAAAAGTCCAAGTTCGCCGCCCTGCTGGCTGGTGGCCTGATCGGTGGATTTTGCCTGGGCCAGTTTGCGGAAATCAGCCCCGGCTTTAAGCGCGATTATAATGTCGCCGGCTTCTTGCTGAGTGGTTACTAAAATCTGAAGAAGGCGGATTCTTTCCGGCGAACCAAGCTTGTCTTTATTGGTGTCAAAAGTGTCTTTCAGTTCTTTATCCGTCACCTCGACCTGTTTGGCTTTTTTCAACAGCTGTTCGATCATGAGGCTGTTGTTGATTTGGTTTCGCAAGGCCTCAAGGTTTGTGCCTGCTTGTTGAAGTCGGGCTTCAAAATCAGGACCGACCTGCTCTTTGAGTTTGGCAATGCGGGTGTCTATGTCTTTAGGATTAACTTGGACTTGGAGCTTGTGGGATTCCTGCCGGATAAGCTCGTTGTCAACGAATTGTTGGATGACGGCGGTGCCGGCTTGCCTCCATAATTCCTGCTCGATCAAATTTCTGGCGATCAAATTGCCGTTGACGCGGATGCCCTTTTCCTGGGCCCAGTTATAGGCCGGGCTTAAAACTACGGCGATCAGAGCGAATGCAAACATATTTCTATTCATTTGTTACCTCCCACTTCATTAAAATCATATAAATTCGGCGGTTTCAAGAGAAGCTCAGGATTGGAAAAAAGATACCTGGATATGACCAAAGCCTGAACCTCGCTTGTTCCTTCGCCGATTTCATAGAGCTTGGAATCACGGAAAAGTTTGGCCGCGTGGCAGTCAATCCTGCCGCCTTCTTCGCCGATCAAATCCAGAAGCTGGGTCGTCGCCTGCATGGCCAATTCTCCGGATAAAAGCTTGGCCAGGCATCCGTAAAAGGCGTATCGCTTTTTTTGATCGAAAAGCCTGGCCGCGTGAAGGGCGACGAGCCGCGCCGCGTGAAGCCTGGCCGTAAGATGAGCGATTATTTTTTGCTCGGCTTTAAGCCCTGGATTGTCTTTTCCCGCCCATCTTGTTCGTAGGCTTCTTGTTTCTTGCTTCTTGTTTTTGATTTTATTTATCGTCCATTCCAGGGCGCCCCGCGTCACGCCAAGGGCTACGCCGGAAATAGCCACCCGGCCTGCGTCTAAAATTTTCATGGCGATGGAAAAGCCCTGGTTGGGCGCGCCGATGAGATTTTCCTGCGGCAGTTTTAAATTATTCAGATAAAGCTGGGCCGTATCGGAAGCGCGCAATCCCATTTTGATTTCTTTTTTGCCGATTTCAATACCCGGCCCAGGCTCGGCCGCGAAAGCTGAAATGCCTTTTTCGCCGTTGGGCAGGGCGGTGACGGCGAAGATGACATAAACTCCGGCCACGCTTCCCTGGGTGGTGAAGGTTTTAGAGCCGTTTAATATCCAATGGTTGTCTTTGAGCTGGGCCGTGGTCCGGATGCTTTTGGCGTCGGAACCCGCCTCGGCTTCCGTCAAGGCCCAGGCCCCCATTGTTCCCTTGGCCAAAAGCGGCAGATATTTTGCTCTCAGCTCTTCACTGCCGAACTGAAGAATGGTGTGGCCGCAAAGAGAATTATGCGATTCCGCGGTCAGAGCCAGCGAGGGATCAACCCTTCCGAATTCTTCAAGGGCCTGGACATATTCATAATGAGACAGTCCAAGGCCGTTGTATTCTTTCGGGTAGATCATGCCCCAGGCGCCGAGGGGAATCAAGGCTTTGACCGCCTCCCATGGGAAAACTTCTTTTTGGCTGCATTGGTCAAGATAAGGCCTTTGATTTTCCAGGGCGTTTTTGAGTTTGACGATAAAATTTTTTGTTTCCGGTTTTTTCATAGTTTCGTTTTGCATGCCGGCGGACAATAAAAGTTTGATTTTACGCCTTGGCTGTTTCGGCTTGCGCCATAGCGGCCCGGTCAAGCTCCGGCAGTATCCCGTTTTCTTTAGGCGACTCAGGCGTATTGAACAGAAGTTTCGGCAGTATCCGTTCGGAAACTATGGAGCAATGCGGGCCGAATTCAACGATCCTGGCGGCCATGCGCTCGATGACAGCCGGCTCGTGAGTCACGATGATCATGGTCAGGCCGTCCTGGGCGAAGTCTTCCATGACGTCCACAATCTCGCCTTTCATGACCGGATCCAAATTCGAGGTGGGTTCGTCGAACAGAATTCCTTTGGGCCGCAGGGCCAGGGCCCGTCCGATGGCCACGCGCTGCTGCTGGCCGCCGGACAAGGCCATCGGGTATTCGTCGGCCTTGTGCTTGAGGCCGATGCGCCGCAAAAGGGCCATGGCCCGTTTCCTGGCCCGTTCGCGGGTTTGTCCGAGAACCTTAATGGGTCCGATGGTCAAATTGTCAATGACGCTCAAGTGGGGGAATAGATTGAACGACTGGAAAACGAAACCCAACTGCTGGCGCACGCCCAGGATGGTTCCATGATGTTTGCGGTCGTCCATCCCGGCTTCCAGTTGGAGGGAGCCCACCCGGATGTATCCTTTTTCAAAAGGCGTCAGATAGGTCAAGCACCGCAAAAGCGTGCTTTTGCCGATGCCGGATGGCCCTTGAACCACGACGATCTCGCCTTCATTGATGGTCAAGGAAAGATTCTTGATGATCCAGTTTGAATTAAACCGTTTGGAGAGATTTTTAATCTCGATGAATTTTGCGGATGAAACGCGCTGGTTAAGCATATTGCCTTTTTCTTTCCAGATGGCGCGACCAGACGGCCAGGGGGTAGCTCATGGCGAAATAAAGAGCCGCGGTCATAAGTCCCAGTTCGAGAAAACGCAGGGACGCGGTCGCGGCCTGGCTGTACATTTTTGTGAGCTCGACCACGGTGATGATGGAAACCAGGGAGGAATCTTTAAATAGCGCGATAAAATCATTGGTGCTCGGCGGAATAATGGTTCTGAAGGCCTGGGGCAGGACAATGTGGAATAGGCTTTGCCGGCCGGTCATGCCGATAGAGCGGGCCGCCTCATCTTGGCCTTTGGGCACGGCCAGGAGCCCGGCGCGGTAAATTTCCGCCTCGTAGGCCGCGTAGTTGAGTCCGATGCCCATGACCGCCGCGGCAAAGGCGTTGATCTCGATGCCGATGTTCGGCAGGCCGTAATAGATGAGATAGAGCTGGATCAAAAGCGGGGTGCCCCGGATAAGCTCGATATAGGCGTTGGCTAAAAATCGCAGGGGGCGGTGGCCGTAAAGTTTGGCGGCGCAAAGGGCGAAACCGAGAATCATGGCCAGGGCCATGGAAAGGCTCGAAATCAGGATGGTTACGCCGGCGCCTTTTAAAAGAAAGGGGAAATACTGCCAAACTGATATTGGGGCGCTGTGTTTCAAGCTCTCGAGCTTTTCCGGATTTTTGAGTTTTTCCTGGCGCTTGTCCCATAAATTCCATTTTTGATAGATCTTTTTTATTTCACCGGATTGAACCAGCTCTTTAATGGCTTCGTTGATTTTTAACAGGAGCAGGGGCGAATCTTTGCGGATGCCCGCGGCATAAACGCTTTCACCGACCGGTTCGCTGACGTTTTCGAGTTTCGGGTTGGGCCCGGCGTAAAAAACAGCCATGGGCACGTCAATAAAAGCCGCGTCAATGCGGCCGACTTCAAGGTCTTTATAAATTTCAACCGGGCCCGGATAATCCACTATTTCTATTTTGCCGTCTTGCTCCATAAGAAGGCGCGCCAAGGAAGCCGACATGGTGCCGACCCGGTGTCCCCGTAGGTCCTTGAATTTATGAAACCGGCCGTCGCCTTTCCTGACTGTGATCTGCTCGGAAAAAATATAGTAAGGATCGGTGAAGGCGATTTCGCGCAGTCTCGTTTCGGTGATTTCAAGGCCGTTGAAAGCCATGTCAAAGTTATCGCGCATAAGGGCGGGCACCAGCTGATCCCAGGCCACGTCAACAAGTTTGGCTTTAACGTCCAGCTTGGCGGCGATGGCGTTCATAAGTTCGGCTTCGAAGCCGATCATTTTGGAAGGGTCGCGCTCGTCGGGGAAGACATAAGGGGCGCCGCCTGCGCTGTCGGCCCCCCAGCGCAGTTCGCCGGTTTGGATGACGCGGTTCCACGCTTCATTAGCGTGGCTGGGCAGCCCAAAAAGGCCTAATCCCGCTATTGTGATGAGAGAAAGTTTAATTCTGCTCACGGCATTAAAAGCGAGTGTTATTTTACCAATAAGTTCCCCTGTTGTGGCAGAAATTCCCCGAAGGAATTTCAGAAGTCTTAAGTCTAAAGCTTGAAGTATGAAAAAAAACAGGTTTTTCCCTTTTTCAGACTTCAGACTTCGCGCTTCAAGCTTCAGAACTTACCCGTTTGGGGAAGTTCTGTTGTTGTGGGGTTTTTGCGTTTAATTTTTCCTTTAATCTTGTCTATGGCGATTTATCAGGAAACTATCACTTTTTCAACCGAAGGCGATACCGATATTTTGGATATTACCGGCCAAGTGGCGGACGTTGTTAAGAAAAGCGGCGTGACCAAAGGCCTGGCCACGGTATTTGCCGTCGGCTCGACCGCCGGCATCACTACGATAGAACATGAACCAGGCGTCATCCGCGACCTCCAGGCGGCTGCCGAGCGATGGGCGCCGGTTCGCGGCCAATACAGCCATAATTTAAGGGGGGAGAATAACGGCCGCTCGCACATCCTTTCTTCTTTGATCGGGACATCCTTCAGCGTGCCCATTAACGCAGGGGAGCTTATTCTGGGGACCTGGCAGCAGATCGTTTTTGTTGATTTCGACACCAGGCCCAGAAGCCGGCGCGTTATGGTCCAAGTGATGGGGGAGAAGGTATAAGGACGAAAGCTTGTTAAATCGAACATAATGGAGACGCTGTCCGAACAGCTTGCCGAATCCGACGAGTCCTTAATGCGCCGGTTTCAGGCCGGGGACGAAGACGCCTTTGCGGCGCTTTTTGACCGCTATGCGGCGCACCTGGTCAATTTTGCCTGGCGTTTTCTGGGAAACCAAAATGAATCCGAGGATTTGGCTCAAGAAGCTTTACTGCGCGTGTACAAAAGCAAAAGCCGTTATGACCCGTCGCGGCCGTTCAAACCATGGATTTTTTCCATCGCGGCGAGGATTGTTTCAAACTCGCTGCGCTCAAAGCGCCGCCATCCGCTGTTGTCGCTGGACCAGCCGCCGCAAGCGAATTCGGGGGACACAATACTTAATTCAGCTGAATTAAGTATTGTGTCCTCCGAATTCGCGGAAGCGTTTGAGCGAAATGAGGCTGTTGAAGCCGTCAAAAAAGCCATTGCTGATTTGCCTCAAGATCAGCGGATAGCGGTCTCGCTGGCCCGTTTTGAAGACATGTCCTATGAAGAGATTGCCGAGGCGATGGATACAACTCTGCCGGCGGTCAAGTCCCTGCTTTTTCGCGCCCGCCAAAACCTGAAGAAATTTTTATCGTGAGCCGAAAATAGAAATCACCGCAACTTTTTTTGGGGTTTGGTGTATAGATTAGTGGAGGGGTAGATGGAATGTAAAAACGTTCAAAAATTGCTGATCGCGTATCTTGACGGCGAGCTGGATGACAAAGAGGCGAACGAATGTTCCGGCCACCTTGAAAACTGCGCTTTCTGCCGCAAAGAAAAAGAAGCGTTGGAGAAGTCGTGGAGCCTTGTCGGACTGTTTCCCTCCATTGAACCATCCGCCGGTTTTCGCGCCGAGTTTTGGGAGAAAGTCAGAAAGACGCGAGTGGAGCCGCAGGAAGGATTTTTCGGCCTTAGCTGGGCGCCCGCATTGGCCGGCTTCCTGGGTATATGGCTGTTCGGCGTCGGGCTTGGCGTTTTGATTTTTGTCCAGCGGGGGACATCCCCCTTAAGAGAGGGTGGGGACATAAAGGTAATGGAGCTGTCTCGATTGTTTGAGCCGCCTTCGCTGGATAAAGTCTATTTAAGAAGACAACTCCGGGAGGATCTATGAAGAGCGTGTCCAGCCAAGGCACTCAAGAACAAGAGGTGAAAGTCCACTAATGGCAAAACTGGAAAGCCATATAGCATCCATGACGGGTAACCCCCGAAGCTCATGGAAAAGCCCGCTTCAGGCGGGTAAGCGA
>JACQWW010000037.1 GCA_016209025.1 Elusimicrobiota bacterium
GTGTGCGCGTCGGTGATGTCGTTGACCGCCACCCATTCTATGGCATCCGAATCACCGCCGTCTTTAGCAAAAGCCGCCCGTAAAACCAATCGCCCAATCCTGCCGAATCCGTTAACCGCTATTTTCATGTTTTTTCCCTCCGTTCCAATCGTCATTCCGGTGAAAACCGGAATCTAGTTTTAAAAATTTAACAAAACAAATTATAACTTTTAACGCTTGCCAAATATTTTTTTCAATATAGTAAACTAAAGGTAATGAGCAAACCAATTGAAAGAATCAAAGTGACAACTTTGGATGGCAAGAATTTTTATGTCAAGGCGCTCTTCGACACGGGCGCTTTTTACACTTTGATCCGGCAAGACTTTGTGCCTGCCCATACGTCAATAGAAAAGTACCGTCGCCCCGCCCTATTTACCACCGCTGCCCGCCAAGGCAATGTCAAGGCAATCGGCGAACTCGGCCTAATTCTAGCGATTGCCGGCAAGATGATTAAAACCACGGCAATGGTTACTGTGGATTTAAAACGTGAATTTATTTTAGGCGCCATGACGATGCAGGAATGGGATATTGATATTTTGAATAAAAACGGCAAAACAAAAATCCGCATCGGCCGCGACATGCGCGATCCGGAAATTACGGAAGTAGATTGACACAATGTTTTTGACATTTACCATAATGAATGCATCGTGAAAAAATTCTTCTTCCTTTATTATCTGGCTTGGCAAGCCGCGGGGGCCATGCCCGCCTGGGCCTATGTTTCCAATCAAAGCGCGGATGTGGTCATCGGCCATGAAAAGTTTTCGCAGGTCGGTTACAACGCCACCGACCCGGCTCCTTACACCCTAAATAATCCCTATCAAGTTTTTTTCGATGGCACAAAGCTATATGTCGTGGAGTCGGCAAATTCAAGAGTTTTGATTTATAACGCCATCCCAACATCAAATAATGCTTCAGCCGACGTTGTCGTCGGCCAGCCTGACCTTTACTCAAACAAGCCAAATCAAGGCATGTCGAAACCAGCGGCCAATACCCTGAACGTGCCTCAAGGCGTTTATTCAAATGGCAGTAAGCTTTTTATAGCAGACTTTAGCAATAACCGCGTGCTTGTTTATAACTCCATACCGACGAGCAACAATGCCAACGCCGATGTTGTCATAGGCCAGCCTGACATGGTTTCAAATGCCATGGCAACCACGCAAACAGGCATAAGGGGGCCGAGATCGGTTTATGCCGGCGGAAAGCTTTTTATTCCCGAATACTACAACAATAGGGTGCTTGTTTATGATTCTGTTCCCACGATAAACGGCGCGTCTGCGACTTATGTGTTAGGGCACAATGATTTTACTACCGCGACGGCCAATGACGGCGGCCTTTCCGCCGGTTCCCTTTACGCGCCCTTTGGGGTTTTTGCGGACGGAGAAAAACTTTATGTGGCCGATAGCGGAAACAACCGAGTGCTTATTTTTAATTCCCTGCCATCATCAAACAAGCCTAACGCCGACGTTGTCATAGGCCAATCCGGTTTTACGGCAAATTCGGCCAATCCGGGCGGCATTAAAGCCTGGACCCTTAGTTTTCCCGTAGGTGTCTTCAAATCTGCCGAAAAACTCTTCATTGCCGACGCCGGCAACCACCGCATCTTCATATCAAGCTGGGTGCCGACTGTCAACGGCTCAAGCGCCACATGGATCGTGGGTCAGCCCGGTGTGTCTTCGGGAACCGCCAATCAAACCGGCGCCGGTTCTTTGCCGACGGCAAATACGCTCTACAACCCTTATGGCGTCCAGTTGGAGGGCACAAAACTGTTGGTTTCCGACACATCCAATAACCGGGTTTTGGTTTACAACACGCTTCCCAGCACTCATAATCACACGGCGGATGTTGTTATCGGTCAAAACAGCATGACGGACAAAAACAGTAACCAGGGTGTCGTGGCAAGGGCTAATACGTTTTATCAACCTTTTCATGCGATTACAGATGGAACAAAGCTTTTTGCGTCCGATACCTACAACAACAGGGTTCTTATTTTTAATTCTTTGCCATCGTCAAACAAGGCAAGCGCCGATGTTGTCATAGGCCAGGTGGATTTATCAACTGGAAACGCCAACCAAGGGTTCAGCGGTCCTGACGCAAATCGTCTTTATTATCCCAAGGGTTTATATCTTAAAAACAATAAGCTTTTTGTCGCGGATTCTTCCAACAATCGAGTGTTAATTTTTAATTCCGTCCCGACATCAAACAATGCCGGCGCGAATATCGTTATTGGTCAATCAAGTATGACGGCTAAAATTGTCAACTCAGATGGTTTAGGGGGCACATCCAGAAGCTTGAGCTCTCTCTACCAACCAAGCGGCGTCTGTTATGATGGCACAAAGCTTTTTATCGCAGACCAATATAACCACCGGGTTCTTGTTTTTAATTCATTGCCGACAACGCACCATGAAACGGCGAGTATTGTTTTAGGGCAAGTGGACGTGACAAGCGGAACGGCCAACCGCGGCGGCTCAGTTGCGGCTAACACGATGAATTATCCTGAATCTGTGGATTGCGACGGCACAAAGCTTTATGTGGCTGATTATGGCAACCATCGCGTTTTAATATTTAATTATTCTTCCCTCACGCACGGCGCCACCGCCGACGTTGTCATCGGCCAAGCCGATTTCAATCAAAATAGCGTTAATCAAGGGAATGCAACCCCTGACGCAAATACTCTTTATTCTCCTCGAGGAGTTCATGTCAGCGGGGGCAAGCTTTTTATTTCAGATTTCTACAATAATAGAGTTTTAATATATAACACTGTGCCAAGCACCCATAACGCAAGAGCCGATTATGTTATTGGCCAGCCCACGGTGGGCGATAAGAATGCCAACCAAGCTGCCAACCCGTCCGCTTCCTCGCTATATTACCCCACCGGAGTTTTCGCGTACAGCGGCAAGCTTTATGCGGCCGATTATGTCAATAACCGCGTCCTTATTTACAACGACCAGTCGTCAGCCCCTTCATCACAGCCTGCTAATGCCAAGGGAACGGCCTTAGGCATTTCTTCAATCACCTGGAGTTGGGACATGGTTTCCGGAGCTTCTTACCGGATTCTCACCTCAACGAGCGGCACAGTAGCTGTTTCTTTAGGCACCAACACTTATACTGAAACTAATCTGTCAACGAATACCGCCTATACGCGCCTGATCACCGCTTACAATGATCTCGGCGCCTCATCAGCCACGATTACTGCCTATACTTTGTCAACCGCGCCGGTAAATTTAGCGGTATCAACCGGCTCGGTCACTCATAATTCCCTGACTCTTGCCTGGGACACTAATACCAACCCTGCCGGCACTTACTACTCGATTCAGAAATCAAGCGCGGCTGAATTTATCGCTTTTTCAACAGCCGTCCCTGTTTCAGACAGCCTGATATTGACGACGAAAACTTTAACCGGGCTTTTGCCTGAAACAACGTATTTTTTCCGGATTCTTTCCTATAACGGGGACCGGGTTGCCTCTAAATTTTATTCCACCGCGGTTTCAACTTTAACAGCCCCGGCCTCGCAAGCTTATTTGGGCTCAATATCAACGGCGGCGGCCACGGTAAATATAACCAGCGCCGCCATATTTGCCGCAAGGGATGCCTTAACGCAGGTCCAGATTCCGGCCGGCGTCACCTTCCCGGGAAATGCAACAACCGGCATTATTGTTATTTCCACTTCCCCTTTAACCGTCCCTATCGCGGCTAACACCGCGGCTATAAGCGAAGCCAACGCAAAAATTGATACAAGCCGGAATTTCTTCACCAATACCATCAGAGAATTCGCTTTTTATGATTTAACCGGCGGCGTCAATACGGGAAATTTCTCCGGCGGCAATGTTACGATTACCATACCCTATACCGACGCAAACCAAGATGGCTGGGTTGATGGATCAAATCCCCCCTTACAAGTGTCAAGACTAGCGGTTTTTACTTTAAATGAAACAACCAAAATATGGGAAAGCCTGGGCAAGGGCACGGTCAATAGCGCCAACAAGACGGTTTCCATCGGCGTCAGCCATTTCAGCGTCTATGCCTTAGGTGGAGAGCCGGCTGCTTCGGATTTCGGCTCGTTGAAAGTATTCCCGGTTCCCTGGAGAATCGGCAGTCAAACGAAATTCGATGCGGACAATCTTATGTTCGATAACGTCACCACTCAGGCGACTTTGCGCATTTACACGGTATTGGGCGAGCTTGTTGACGAAAAAACAAGCGACAATACCGGCGGACGGCTTTATTGGAACGGAAAAAACATGGCCGGCGAACCGGTCGGTTCAGGCGTTTATATCTGGAGAATCACCAACCCTGCCGGCGAAGGCAAACAGGGCAGGATCGTGATCGAGCGATGAAAAAACCTGAAGTGAGCGGCCTTCTGTTCCTGTCATTGCGAGCCCCAAGGGGGCGCGGCAATCTCATAAAAAAGCTTTTCATGAGATTGCTTCGGGCGCGTCGCGCTCTCGCAATGACACAAGTGTTAGTAGCTTTAGTCGCCTTTCCATTGTCCGCCGACAATGTCCGGCGGGCCGGCCAGACCTCCGGCGCGCTTTTGCGCCTGGGCGGCAATGCCCGGGCTTACGGGCTAGGCGAGGCTTACGGCGCAATTGATGATTTCAGGCCCAGTGCTTTTTATTACAACCCGGCGGCTGCCTCATTTAACCGCCAGATCGCCTTTGACATGCTGCATGGCCCGCTGGTCACCCCGATTTTTTACGACAGTCTGGCCGGAGTGGTTCCTATCGGAACAGGGGCCATCGGCATTGGGCTTCAATACCTTTCCTACGGCAAGTTTGAAGAAATTGACAATACCGGCGCTTTGACCGGTGACAGCTTCTCTCCCAATGAAATGCTGGGAAGAATCGTTTACGGCACGCCTTTTCACGGCACACCCCTTAAACTCGGAATCGGCGTAAAGTATCTGGCTTCCAAGCTTTACACCGATGCCTCAACTCTCGCGGGAGACGCAGGAGTCCTCTATGCGACGCCGTATGGAAACCTCGGCGTTTCTTATCAAAATTTCGGCAAGGGTTTGAAATTTATAAAAGATTCCAGCCCTCTGCCGGCCCAAATGCGGGCAAGCGCCGCCATACCCATTCCATTCTATCCCGATAATTTAATCACCCTTGGAACGGTTGTCCCGCGCTACGGCGAAACCTCATATCAAGCCGGGCTTGAGTTCCATATCAAGGCAACCCGGGAATTTTCGTTTTATCCGCGCGCCGGATACAACTCGGCAACGGCAAAATCAAAACTTGGCTCAAACGCCGGCTACAGCGCTGGAATGGGATTTGAATTTTTAAACTTTGCCCTTGATTACGCTTACGTGCCTTTAGGTGAAATCGGCGACACTCATAGGGTATCGCTGAGTTATAGGTTGGGGGCCCGCATAAGAAGCGAAGAGCCGGAGAAAGGAAAACAAGAAACATCCGCCGAAGGCGGATCCGCCTAAGGCGGAAGAATCCAGAAACAAGAAACGAAGCAAGAGGAAGAATTTTCAGAAGAAAAAAAAGAGCCGGCGCCTGCTCCAAAGCCTAAATCAAAACCTAAAGTTAAAACCGATGTCAAACCAAAAGCGCTTCCAGAAAAAGAATCTTCGTCTGAAGATGATGATTGGTGATGGGGTCAGGTCTTCATTTGTCATTTGTTACAACAAACTGTGGCCGCCCTCAAATCTCTACTAACAAATGACAAATGAAGACCTGACCCCATCACCCTTTAACCTTTAGCTAGAACAAAACCGAAAACCTTTAAAGCTCCGGCTTTTTTTAAAATTTTGGCGCATTCCTTTATAGTGGCGCCGGTTGTTGAAACATCGTCCACTAAAAGTATGCGCTTACCTTTTAAATCACAATGTCGAGGGGTCTCCTCTTCAAACCCCTCACCCTGCCCTCTCCCCGCTTGCGCGGGGAGAGGGAAAAAATTTAAGGCAAATGCTTCACGGACATCTGACCGCCTTTTAGTTGGGTCGGTGATTCTGGCTTGAGGTTTGGTCGCTTTGGAACGTAAGAGAATCTTATCTAAAAAAGGCCGGTGGATTTTACCGGCGATCAGGCGGCCCAATAGTTCGGCCTGATTAAAACCGCGCTCTCTTTGGCGGCGCGGATGAAGCGGCACCGCGGCAACCGCGTCAATAACGTCTTCCAAGCGGACAAGGCGCAGATATTCGTCAAGAGCGGGCCTAAGTCCGGCAAAAATCCAGTCTTTCTTTTGGTATTTGATTTTATGAATGAGCGTCGTCAAAGGCTCGGCGCCGTAACGGCCGAGGCTGTATAGCGCGTCCAGCGCGCCGCCGCTTAACTGCCAGCGGTCGTGCTCTTTGAGCATGGCCAGAATTTTTGACTCGCATTCGCCGCATAAATGCGCCGGGTCAGCGCGGATGCCGAGATAAGATTCGCAGCCCGGGCAAAAGGGAGGAAACATAAAATTAACGGCAAAATGCGGGATTGAATGTAAGCAACTACTTAGGTCATGGCGAGCAGCGAAGCGACGAAGCAATCCCATCAATGAGATTGCCACGGCCCCTTTGGGGCCTCGCAATGACAGTCCAGCAGGCAGTCCTGCGCAATAGTCGCAGGACGCGCGTAGGGAATTTCTGTCCAATATTCCATATTCAATATTCTACATTCTAGAATTGAAACACCACCTGGGCGTTGACGCTGTAGGTGTAATAGTCCAAATCGGAAAGAACCCGGTTGCGGAAAAGATTGACGGCAGAGCCGAGGCCGGCCCGCAGATTCTTGCCGATCTCAAAATCGCCGTTTAAATTCCAGTTCCAATTGTCGGTGTTCGTTTGGTCAACGCTAAGACTTGAACTCTTGCGATCAAGGCTCAAATCGGACGTTAAAATCACCCGGTTGGTGAAAGTCAGTCTCTTTGAAGAAAAAGGCAGTCCCAAGCCCGCGGGCAGGCTGAAATCGCCCCTGGCGGAAACGGCCGGCGAAATGCTTTTTTGATCTTGGGTAATTTTCCCGGTCGAATCCATGGCTTTCGCGTCCGAGTAACCGACTTTGCTGGTCAAGCGCCAGACATTCCAGTTGAATCCGACTTGCAGGGAAGCGTTTCTGCCCGTTGAATCGCTTGTTTTAACCTTGGTGATCAAATTAAAAGCTTTGGATTGGCTTTGAGAATAGCCCGTCGTAAAATCATACTGCTGCCAGGCGAGAAAATGGAAATTTGTTCCCATGGCGGTATCCTGTTTTTTGTCTATATTGATCGTTGATTGCATGCGCTCGCTGTAGCTTGTGGACAGCGAAGTGCTTGACATCCAGCGATGGGTGCGGATGACTCTTTCTATCTGCGACATGGAAACCGTTAAATCGGGAAAATTCAAATTCAGGCTTTTGCGGCTGGTGCCGGTTGTTTCAGTGCGGTCAAGCGATTTGGAAAAGTTGTGTCCGATGGAAAGAGTCGAAAGCGGGTTTTGCGGCCAGATGGCAATAAAGGGCGTCCAACGGGAATTGACGCTGAGCGCGTCGCGCATGGTCAAGTTGGTCCTTCTGGCGCCCGGATTTTTCACCTCAAGGGGTTTCCTGACCCAAAGCTTGTCAGCGGCCTTGAAATCCTTGAAAACGTTTTCATAGCTGTCTCCGTCCGTGTTTTGATAACTGACATAGTGATTGAACGATCTGAACAATCTCATAAACGGCATTATCCTGGCAAAATCGAAATTCTGGGAAACGGATAAATTCGCTTGGCGGTTGATGCTTTTTAAATCCCCGCGAAAAAACCGTTCGCTGATGCCTGGCAACGTGAAAGAAGAACTCTCGACCCGGTGGCTTTCGGCGATGGTGCTGGAAAAACTGGCATTAGGCTCAAACCAGGAAAAAAGCCTGATGGTGCTGCTAAGACTCGCGCTTTGCGAGCGGGCTTTGGGATAAAAATAAATCGTTTTAACATCGTCTGCGGCAAGGACGGTTCTTTTTTCTTTTGTCAAGGAAAGCCCGTAATTCGGGGAAAATGTCCAACGGTTTTTAAAAAATCCAAGCGACATCGTTGTTCCGAGGGTTTCAGTGGTTTCTCTTAAATTATCCATGCCGCGCATTTGATCCTCTTTGGCGAATGTCACTTTCGTCGCCGAACGGCTGGCGCTGTTGCTCCAGGATTGGATAAATTTCAGCCCCAAAGGCGCCGGCAGGGCGAATGACCCTGAATGGGCCTCGGTTTCGTCAATTCTTTTGGTCTGTTTATTGTCCGTCGTGCCTTTGGATGTTGACCAGGAGACAGGCGGTAAAAGCGGCAAATCCAAGGCCCCGTTGGCCGCGGCGCTTTTTCTCTCAATTCTGCCTTCTAAAAGCTGCGACATCAAATTAGAGCCTGTCTGAAGAACGCTCGGAGTCAGGATCGTCTCCCGGCTCACCGAGCCGCTCACCGGCATGAAAGACAAGCGGGTTATACTCAAACTGGCGCTGCGCCGAGCCAGGCATTGATTTACGATGGCCTGCCCCGGAGATTCAAAATCCTGATTGTAATACTTGTAGTCGGCGCTGCCGCTCATCCAGCCGGGAATACTGAAATCTCCCGCCCAATATTTGGCGATTCCTTTTTTATCCCTTGGCTCAAGCATAAAAACATCGTCGAACCAAACCTCGCCTGATGCCGAAGAGCCGGGCGGCGCCGCGATGCCGGCCGCAAGCTGGGACACGCTTGCCAAATTCGGACTGCCTTTTTGAATAACCGTTGCCGAGAGTTCCGGATGGTTATCGGCATAAATCCGGTCCGGAATTCCGTCTTTAGTGGTATCATCCAGCCGGATTTTTAAAAGATACCAGTTCCTTCCCACGTTGCCCGCGCCGATGGGAAGCTGATATTCGTAATAATCATTGGCTGAGCCGAATTGAAAGAAAAAGGTTGTGCCGGCGGGCAGCGTAGTTTTAGGGCCGTTGAAGAAAAAAGCCAAAACTTTGTGGCTTTGAAAATTAACCGGCCTGGTGAAAGAAAAACGGGTTGCCGCGGTCCCCGCTGAGCCGCCAGTGGGAGCCAGGTTTTCAAACTTAAGCCTTAGCGCCTGCTCGCGGCGCTTTGACTTGGCTTGGGTTGCGCCGCCGGCCGCTTGCTCCGAACCTCCATAAAGTTCATCAAACGTGGCCTGAGCTTCCCCTCCCGCCGAATAAAGCGGCGTGTAATCCGCATTGTCAACATTATTGATCGGCCCGGCCTGGAAGGTTCCGGAAGACAAGGTCAACACCGGCCTTTCCCACCGGTTTGCCGACACCCCGATTTTTGCCAAACGCACTATTCCGCTTGTTTTGCCGCCGGGTTTTCTTTTAAGAGTAATTCTCAAAGACTTGATGCTTACCCATTGACTTTGATTTAAAGCCGTGATGCCGAGCGGCACTGAGGTGGCAATCCAGGAATTGAAGCTCAAGGCCGTCGAGGACGATCCCGGCGCCAGGCCGAATCGGCCGCCGATTGAAGGGTCGTCGGTGTCAAGCCGGCCGTTTCGGTCAAGATCCTCCGTGTCAAGCCGGCCGTTGGCTGCGCCGAGATTAACGATCGTGCCGTCGGGATTGTTATAAATCCAGCCGATGTCTTCGCCGAAATTCATGCCCCCGTCTTTATTTATGTCTTCGCTGTCTAAAACGCTGTCGCCGTCCGCGTCTTCGGCAATGCGCCCTAAATTAAAAGAGATTTCAGGCGCATCGCTCGAGGTGGTGTCCCCGGCTAAAGCCAGCTCCAAATATTCCTTATTGGAAAAATCCATGCCGAGGGAGGAAAACAGGTACTGGATGCTGGCTTGGGTTGATGAACTCAAATCGTAGTTCAATTGAAGAATTTGCTGGGTGTCGCTGTCCGAAGCATCGGCCCCGGGATATATCGTTTTAATTCTTTCGCGTTGTTCTGAAACGCCTATGGCGCCATAGCGAGGCGCCGTGCCGTCGGGATTGGGCGCGGGAAACCACATGGAATAATATAAAGAGGCGCTGTCTTCGATTTTGATTCCTTCCATGGATTCGATAAGAGCTTTTTTGAAAGTATTGGGGCTTCTTAGGCTTTGGGCGATTTCCGCCTGCATGTTGAAGGTAAAGGGCAAAAAGGGAAGTCTCAGACCCGTCAGCCGGGCATCGCCTTCGTAAATCGAATAGCCGGTCGGCAGGGATCTGATGTCCGGAATGGTCGGGGGTTTAGCCGCCTGCTGTAACAGAATTGAACTGCCCATGGCCAGCCGCGAGAAGGAAAATCCTCCCAAGGAAACGTCTCTGATTAAATCAAGTTCTCCGCGGGTGCCGATCAAGGTTTCCGTGAACTGGGATCCGAAGGGAGCCACTTCGTAAGTGACCTCGATTTGGGTATCCGGGGTTATGGTTTCCGGTCTTAAAAACGTCAAAAATCCCGAATCATAATCAATGAAATAATCCGAATCCCGGGTCAGAAGCCGGCCGTCTTTGTAAACTTTTTCCGACTGTAAAACGATGTTGGGGCCAAGCATATAGGTTTTGAGCACAAAGCGTATTTCATAAGCGAAAATATATTTGGAAACAGGATTATTAAGATAAACTTCCGAATCAGCAATCCGCTTGGTCAATTGGAACGTGCCCTGCTCGAAATCCACCTGAATTTGATCCGGATAACGCATGCCTAGATCGGCTGAAACATCCTTGCGGCTGCCTTTTTCCAAAAGTTTCAACATAAAGCTTCCCTTGCCGTCGTCACGCATGATTTTCGTCCTGCGGAAAGAATAAAACGTTTTGATTTCATTTTTATATCCTGCCTCGCCATCATCTTTTAACTTAAGATCATTATCGGTTTTGATTATTTTAGGCTTGCCGGTTCCGCTCATGGTCGAGAGTTTTTGGCCGTTGGCCGCCGTATAATCAACCGCGATGACGGCATTGGCCTGCTGGACCTGCATAAAACGCAAAATACCGTTTTGATGATCCACGACATAATCAATTCCCGGGATAAGCAGGTCCATTTTGCCGCTGTAAGTCGAGGCTGGGACGTCGTAGTCTTCGGCGGTTATATCTTGGGCATTGGAATCATTCAAAGGATTCCTGTCGTCGCGATAAACCATCACGCTGCCTGTTTTGATCGGAGGATTGATCGGAAGATGACTGCTGGAAAAAGTCAGGTCATAGTAAGTCCGCCGGATGTAATCCGTGTCTTTAATGTCCGCGCTTTCGAACTGATATTGGCCGGAAAAACGCTTGATGGTGAATTGTCCCTTGGTTTGGCTGCCCACCACCATCAACCGCGCTCTTTTAAAATCAAATTCAGCTTTGATGCCGAAAAGCTGTTTGGAATATGAAGTAAACTGGGTCTGCGGCAGATTGAGGGTTATATCGCCGAATGAAATCTCTTTGACGGTTTCGCCTGCCCCGCCCCGGTAAACGATGGAAATATCGCGCTTATTTTCCTTGGTGTCGTCATAATCAACATTGACGCTGACCCGGTCGCTGACATTGCCGGAAATGCGAAGCTGAAGCTCCTGGCGCAAATCGAAGGTCGGTTTAGGCGTCGACCTGGGCCGCAGAGGATGCGCCGAGTTGAGATATCCCATTCGGGAATTTCCAGCTCCGGCGGCTTCGGTCTCGGCGCTTCCTCAAGGCGGGCTAAAGAGGGCGGGATGGCGAGTTTTTGGGCGATAAGCTCTTCATCCTCTTCAAAAGCGGTGATTTCTTTGGCGCGAAATTCGATCTCTTTTTTCGCTTCATGATAAAGACCGGCCTTTAATCTTAAAGGCCGGAAATTTTTGATGAATTCCTCCCATGAAGGCGCCTCCTCTAATTCCTCGGCGCCGAATTCGGCATATTTTAAACTCGGCAGGATGGGCTCGTCGGCTTTGCGGCTGACAAGCAAAAAAGTCGAGCCCGGGGAATACATGACATCCACGGCATCCATGAGCCAGGATTCATCCGCCGGTTCGCCGGCCAATAAAAGTGCGCAAGTGCCCAAAGGCACGAGTGCAAATAAATATTCCTTCAGCTTTCTTTTGGCTGAAAACATAAAAATATCCTCCCTCCCTTGGGAGGCTATAATTCGAGCTACTCCTATAAGTCTTGTGGAAAGACGCTGGAAATGCAATAAAATCATTTAAAAGTTGAAAATTTTTTTCTACGCTGCTTTTAAGGAATTTTTGGGCAATTTTTGCCTGGGCTTGGGTATTTTCAGCCTGTTTTTTTTCTTCGGCGAATCATCCCATCTCTTGGAAATCGCTCTGTTGGTTGCCGGCAGTGATTTGGCCGTATTCATGCATTCTTTAAAATATCTTTATTGGGACTATTGGTTGAGCGTCTGTCCCTTTGTCATGCCCATGGCCCTTTTGCGGGGCCGTGCTGTGACGATCTCGCGCCTGCAAGAAGACAACGAGCTGTTGGCCTTGGAGAGTCTTGGCATCAATATCGCAAAACACGTATTCGCCTTTGCCGCGATCATAGGTTTGATGCTGACTTCGGCCCTTGTTCCGATTGCGCATCAAGCCGCCCCCTCAGCGCGTTTTAACCTGAAACGCTTCGCTTATGAAGGAAGAAATACAAGCAAAAATTTCAAGATTGAACCCCGAACATGGTTCGATCTCGGCAATTTCCAGATATTCGCCGAAGAGGTGCAAGGCAATAATTTGAAAAACGTCACGATTTATTCAAGTCGCTCGGACGAGGGGGGCGGCGAAAAACCCCAGGAATACCCCTATAAAGTCGTCGGCAGCAGCGCCGTTTACCACACTGAAACGCTTCCATTCGACCAATCCGTTCAAGGAAAAGATTCCGTCAATTTAAGGCTTTTAATTAATGTCTTCAACGGCAACCTGAGTTACCCTGATCCGGAGAAACCGGGCAGCGCCACCATCTGTAAGTTCGCCAAATATGAAAATTACATGCCGCTCGATCCTTTTACGGCCTGGAAAGCCGGCATAAGGGAATTAAAAACCAAGCAGCTTAAAAACCAGGCAAAAACAAGCCCTGAAAGCCGCATGGAAATTGAATCCAGGAAAACCATTGTGATCAGCCCGCTGGCCCTCGCTTTTACCTGCGTCTTGGTCATGCTTAAACTCGGCCGCCGCTCAAAAGGCTACGGCTTCGGACTGGCCCTGGCCATGCTTAGTTTCTATTGGACGATCATGGTGCTGACGGCAAGCCTCGAGCGGCCATGGCTTGCCAACCCTGTGTTTTTGGCTTTAGGATTTCTTCTGAGCTGGCTGATGGGCCGGGGAATAAATTTTAGAAAGTACAAAATATGAGACTCTGCCGCTATTCATTCCTTTACGACCGTTTTCTTTTAAAAGAGCTGATCTTGCAAATGATTTTATGGAGCTCATTTTTTACTGTTCTTTTCATTCTCTCCGTGTTTCTCGAAAAGCTCGACGGCTTCATAAGCAATAAAGCCGCGCCTTTATCCGTGCTGATTTATCTCGGCAAACAGGCTCCTTTTTGGATTTGGAAAGCGTCGCCCTTGGCTTTTTTGGGCGCATCCCTGGCTGTCCTCGATAATGCCAACAGGGCTGGGGAACTTACCGCCCTAGAGAGCCTGGGCATGGCCCCGTCAAGAATTTATGCGCCGATTTTTGCCCTATCTATTTTTTTGACGCTTTTGGGCGAAGCCGGCCTTGAATCCGGGGCGCCCCGTTTTTACCGTGAATCAAAAATTTATCTTAGAACCGCCATCTATAAAAGAGTCAAGCGGCAGGGGCCCATACAAAATTTTTCCGCCAAAGGCGGCCAGGGCCGCTACTTCGCTTTCGGCCTGCTTAATCCTGAGAAAAAAGATTTCAAGAATTTTTGGATGGATGAATGGGACGGCCAGGCGCACCGCCGGGAAATTTTCGCCAAACAGGGATATTACGACGATCTCCGGGGATTATGGGTTCTTGAGCAGGCCGCTGAACGCACTTTTCTTGACACATCCCTCGGCCTGGAAAACCGCGCTTTGGAAAAAGCGGCAACGCGGGTCGTCCCGCGATTGCTTCTAAACATTGCCGACACGCCGCAAAGCCTTCTGCCTGCGGCCTGGAAAACAGATGAAATGACCATGCCGGAGATCAAAGAAAACCTGGCTATTTTAAGGCAAAGGGGCATAGCCCACCGCAATCTCTTGACCGAATATCACTGCCGGCTGGCCTGGCCTGTTTCTTTTTTGATTATGGCCATCGCCGCTTCAACCGTGCTTAGGGCTATGCCGAAAAAAATTTTTAAAGGCAAGCTGGTCTTGTTCGGCATCACGATCGTGGTGGGCCTTGCCTATTGGTTTAGCGTCAATCTATCTAAAACCTTGGCCTCACACGGCTTGGTTGAACCGGTTTGGGCCGCTTGGGCGCCCCACGCCGGTTTTATCGTGCTGGCAAAAATCAGCCGCTTGCTACGTTCCTAATTCCCAACTGGCCAGATATTTCTTTTGCTCGGCGCTTAATTGATCAATGGAAATACCGAGAGTCTTAAGCTTGAGCCTGGCGACGCGCTGGTCAATTTCCCTCGGCACCGGGGCCACGTCTTTGGGCAGTTTTCCGGCCTGGCGCGTCAAATAAACCACAGATAAAGCCTGATTGGCGAAAGACATGTCCATAACCGTGGGAGGATGGCCTTCAGCGCAGGCCAGATTGACCAAACGGCCCTGTCCTAAAACATACAAGCGCCGGTTGTTTCTTAAAGAATATTCCTCCACCATCGGCCTTGTGGGCCGGACGGATTTGGCTAGGCGGCGAAGGGCTTTTAAATCAATCTCCACGTCGAAATGGCCGGAATTAGCCAAGATCGCGCCGTCTTTCATTAAAGGAAAATGGGATTGGCCGAGTACGGTCGTGTCGCCGGTCACCGTGACGAAAATATCGCCGATTTTAGCCGCATCTTTCAAAGCCATAACCCGAAAGCCGTCCATGACGGCTTCAAGCGCTCTGACCGCGTCCACCTCGGCGACGATGACCTGCGCTCCCATGCCGCGGGCGCGCGAGGCTACGCCTCGTCCGCACCAGCCATACCCGCAGACCACGAAATTCTTGCCGGCTAAAAGAACGTTGGTCGCCCTCAAGATACCGTCAATAGTGGATTGGCCGGTTCCATAACGGTTGTCAAAAAGATGCTTGGTGTCCGCGTCATTGATGGCGATGATCGGATATTTAAGCCTGCCGCAGGCGGCCAGCGATCTCAGGCGTATGACGCCGGTCGTGGTTTCTTCGGTGCCGCCCCGGGGCTGTTCGCTGACAGAGCCGTTTTGATGAATAAGGCTTACTAAATCCGCTCCGTCGTCCATGGTGATGTGCGGACTATGGAAAAGCGACTTGCGGATATGACGGTAATAACCGTCGCGGTTGATGCCGCGCACCGCGAAAACCTCAAGGCCGAAATCCTTGACCAGGGAAGCGGCCACGTCATCCTGGGTGGACAAAGGATTGGAAGCGCAGAGCTTGACGTCGGCGCCTGCATCCTTCAATGTCCGCATTAAATTGGCTGTTTCCGAGGTCACATGAAGGCAGGCCGCCACTTTCACCTTTTTCAAAGGCTTGGTTTTTTTCAATTCCTCCCGGATCATGGCCACGACCGGCATGCCCCGGTCGGCCCATTCGATTTTTTCGAGCCCGGCTTTTGAAAGTTTCAGGTCTTTGATTTCAGAATTCATGAACATACTCCCGCGGCGCAGCAAGGACGCGCCGCTTTATGATTGGTGGTGCGCGCTTTTATATTTAAAGCGGCAAGCAGCTGATCCGCTTTATCGGTCTCCTCCCAAGGAAACTCAGAACGGCCGAAATGTCCGTACGCGGCTGTGGCCCGGAAAATAGGCCGGCGCAGTTTAAAGTGAGCGATGATTCCTTGCGGCGTCAAAGAAAAAACTTTCCTGACCGCCTGGGAAACGTTTTCCTCGTCGGCGCCGGTCGTCTGAGTGCCCTGGAAATCAATATGAACGCTCACCGGCTCGGCCACCCCGATGGCATAGGCCAGGGTGACAAAAGCGCGCTCAGCGAGCTTGGCGGCTACGATATTTTTGGCGATATAACGGGCCATGTAAGCCGCGGAACGATCCACCTTGGTCGGATCCTTGCCTGAGAAAGCTCCGCCGCCGTGAGGAGCGATGCCTCCATAGGTATCCACGATAATTTTTCGGCCGGTAAGTCCCGTATCGCCGGCCGGGCCGCCGACAATGAATTTGCCGGTCGGGTTGATTAAAATTCTGGTTTTTGAATCCATAAGCCTCGGACCCAGGACAGGCTCGATAACAGCCTCGCTTATCTCTTTGCGGGCTTTCTCCGTTATCTGCCGGCCGCTTTTATCGAGAATATCGTCGGTATGCTGGGTGGACAAAACGACCGTCGTCACCTTAAGCGGCTTGCCGTCCAAATAACAAACAGTCACTTGAGATTTGGCGTCAGGTCCCAAATATTTCAGAATGCCGCGTTCCCTGGCTTCCTTTTGTCGGCGCATTAAGCGGTGGGCCAGAGTGATAGGCAAAGGCATCAGCTCAGGAGTTTCCCGGCAGGCGAATCCGATCATCATTCCCTGATCGCCGGCCCCGCCTTTATCTACGCCCTGGGCTATATCAGGCGACTGGCGTCCGATGGTGTTTAAAATAGTGCAAGTTTGGGCGGTCACGCCGAAACGGGAATCCGTATATCCCACATCATGTAAAACGTCATGGACGATTTTTTTGACGTCAATGTCGGCTTTGGTGGTGAGTTCGCCGCTGACCATGATAAGCTGGGAGGTGGCCAGGGTTTCGCAGGCAACGCGGCCCATCGGGTCTTGGCGGAGAACTTCGTCTAAAACCCCGTCCGAAATTTGGTCGCAGAGCTTGTCAGGATGCCCTGCCGCCACTGATTCGCTTGTCAACTCGCAATATCCTTTTGGCATGATTACTCCTTTGTAGGTGAATGTAGAATGTTGAATATAGAATATTGGAATTGGAAAAAATTTTTCTTCTTCCTGCCAATATTCAACATTCCATATTCAATATTCATTTATTCCGGGTGGGCGCTTAATATCGCTGCCTCATAGAAAGCCATGCTCTCTTTAAGGTAGGCATTGTCGGCAATTACACAGCCGGCTAGATGCACGCCGCCTGCGACTTTCACGTTGTCCCATAAAATCGTCTCGCTGATCACTGCGCCGCTGCCGATCGCGCAATTATTGCCGATAACGCTGAACGGCAATATTTTAGCGTATTTTTCAATGGTTACGCCGCTGCCGATGGCCGCCGGCCCTTTTAAAGTCACTCCTTTGGCGATCTTGCTTTCAGTCCCGAGCCAGATATTGGGCTCGATTTCCTTGCCGGAAATTTTAATGCCGGCCCTGCCTTCCAGAATATCCTTATGACAGCGCTTGTACTCCTTTAGATTACCGATATCGCACCAATAGCCATCCAGCGGATAACCATACACGGGCGCATCGCGCGCTAAAAGCTTTGGAAAAAGATCGCGGGCAAAATCAAAAGTCCCGTCATCCGGAATCATATTCAAAATTTCAGGCTCAAACATGTAAATTCCGGTGTTGACGTACGGAGCGAAGGCTTCGCGCCAGCTCGGCTTTTCTATCAAAGCGGTTACTTTTTGATTGTCGGCAATTTTAACAAGGCCGTATTCGAACCTGGCGTCAATCTGGCTCAAAACAATGGTAGCCGCGGCCTTGTTTCGTTTGTGGTGCGCTTCAAGTTCGTTGAGGTTGATTTCGGAAACGCCGTCTCCGGAAAGCACGATAAAAGTTTCATGCCGGAAAAAATTCTTAAGAGGCGCAAGTGAACCGGCTGTGCCGCGGGTTTGCTTTTCGCGGGAAAAGCGCAAATCAAGCTCCCATTGTTTCCCTTTTCCTAGGTAGCTGGTGATTTGCCGGGCATGAAAACAAAGATTAACAGCCGCTTCTTTGATGCCGGCATGGGAAAGCTTGTCAAGAACGTGTCCTAGATTGGGCCGGTTTACAACCGGAATCATAGGTTTGGGCCGGGTAAGGGTTAAAGGCCTCAGGCGCGTTCCTTCGCCTGCGGCTAGAATCATGGCCCTCATTTATTTAGTTTTGTTTTTGTCCAATTGACCGCCGAATCAATAAGCTCGCGCATCATTTTTTTTGTCGGAGCCTCGGCATAAATGCGCACTAAGGGTTCGGTTCCAGAAGGTCTCATTAACAGCCAGGTTCCGTTGCCGAAAAAAACCTTAAGGCCGTCAATAACGACTTTATTTTCAAGCTGATAACCTTTAGTCTCAAGTTCCGGCATCAACTCTTTAAGAGCTGCCTCGCGGAATGATTCGCTGTCAACGCTTTTCGTCAAATGAACGTCAAAGCGCTCATAATAAGATGCGCCGAGCTCTTTAAAAATTTTCTTGACTAAAAGGCTGGGCTTCATGTTGAGTTCAAGCAAAATCCTCAGCATTAAAATCGTATTGACCGAGCCATCGCGGTCGGGAATCATCGAGCCCAAGGCATAACCGCCGGATTCTTCTCCGCCTAAAAGCACCTTTCCCGAAACCATACGTTCGGCGATGTTTTTAAATCCGACCGAGACCCAGGCAAAAGGAAGCCCGGCTTTTCTTGCGATGCGTTCGCCTAAATATCCCAGGGAAACGCCTTGAACGATTTCCCCGGCTTGTTTTTTATGAAGAGCGAAATAATAAGCGTACATCGGGAAAACTATAGTCGGCGGGAGATAAAGGCCGTTTTCATCAATCAAAGCGAACCGGTCGCCGTCACCGTCCAAAGCCACGCCGAAAAGAGCCTTGGATTTTTTAACCTGCTTTTTCAAATCACTCAGATTCTTTTCAATCGGCTCTGGGGCAATGCCTCCGAATTCAGGATCTCTCTGCTTGCGCAAAGCAATAATTGATTCTGCTCCTAAAACTTCTTCCAAATAACCGGCGCCTGAACCATGGAAGTAATCGGCAGCGATTTTTTTACCGCGCAACTTCGGCTTTAAACCTTTAGCTAGGCCGCGCAGATAATTCAAATATTCTTCCTTCAAACCGGTATCAGCCAGACATCCGGTTTTCTTTGGATTCTCAGGGGCGCCGGTCAGCAGGCTTTCTACTTCACGGGTCAGCCGCACCGGCGCGGAAGCGCCGTCTGGGGTTTTAATTTTTAAGCCGTTATAAATGGCCGGGTTATGGCTTGCCGTGACGACCAATCCGTATGATTTGTGGGTTTTGGCAAGATAAGATATGGCCGGAGTGGGAATCGCTTCATGGGCCAGTCGCGTTTCCAGTCCCGCGCCGGCCAACACCTGGGCCGCTTCCTCGGCGAATTCCCTCGAGGCGAAACGTTTGTCATAACCGATAAAAATCGAAGATCCAGGGGCGTTGCTGTTAATCCATTGGGCCAAAGCCCAAGCTGTCCGGCGGACATTGGGAAAGGTGAAATCTTCTCCCATCACGGCTCTCCAGCCGTCGGTACCGAAACGGACGGCGTTTGCTTCAACGCCCGGCTTTTTTTGCGTTTCAATCATTTCTCGACGCCCCCCTTCTCCAGAACTTCCCCGAAGGGGTAAGTTCTGAAGCTTGAAGCGCGAAGTCTGAAGTCTGAAAAGGGAAAAATCTGTTTTTTCATACTTCAAGCTTCAGACTTAAGACTTCAGAAATTCCTTCGGGGAATTTCTGCCCCTTCTCCTTTTATTTATGATTTGCCTAAAATACTCGATAGTTTTACCAAGGCCCTCTTCCAAGGACACCTTGGGATGCCAATTGAGAATTTTTTTGGCTAAACGTATATCAGGACAACGTTCCTTAGGATCATCAACCGGCAGGCTGTGTCTGACGATTTTGCTTTTACTACCGGTTAAACTTTTTATTGTTTCAGCCAATTCCAAAATCGTTTTTTCGTCCGGGTTGCCCGTATTTATCGGGCCATTGTAAGAAGATAGAAAAAAACGGTAAAGCCCTTCCACCAAATCGGATATATACATAAAACTTCTGGTTTGGTTTCCTTTGCCGTAAATCGTTATCGGCTTTCCCAGTAAAGCCTGCATAATAAAATTAGGAATGGCCCTTCCGTCATCCGGACGCATAGGTATTAAATATTCTGGCGATTCTGACAGGAATTCCATGGACCCTATGGTAAGCCATAGTCATGGCTTCAGCGAAGCGCTTGGCTTCGTCGTAAACGCCGCGCGGACCGATGGGATTGACATTGCCCCAATAACTTTCCGGCTGGGGAGAAATTTCCGGATCCCCGTAAACTTCAGAGGTTGAGGCAAGCATAAAAACCGCCTTTTTTTCCTTGGCGAGACCAAGGGCATTGTGCGTGCCCAGGGCGCCTACCTTAAGAGTCGGAATAGGATAGCGCAAATAATCCGCCGGGCTCGCCGGGCTGGCAAAATGCCAAACAGCGTCAATCGGGCCGGTGACATGAATATAATCGCTGACATTGGCGTTAATTAATTGAAACCTGCCGGTTTCATATAAGCCGTCCAAATTACCGAGCTTGCCGGTCAATAGATTATCAATGCCTATGACTTCGTGTTTTTCAATAATCAGCCGCTTGGCTACGTGCGACCCGATAAATCCAGCACAACCGGTTAGAAGAATTCTCATAAAAAAGAATATTGAATATTGAATATTGGAACAAAGAAGAAAAATTTTTTCCCAATATTCTATATTCTATATTCAACACTCTACTTAAGAGCGCCCCATGCCGCGATAGCGGAAACCCATGTCTTTTAATTTTTGCGCGTCCCAATAATTGCGCACATCAACCAAAACCGGCAAATCCATGGCTTTTTTGACCTTGCTGAAATCAAGCTTGCCGAATTCCTCCCATTCGGTGAGAAGGACCGCGGCCTGGACGCGCCTGACGCAGGCATAAGGATCGCCGGCAAATAAAATCTTTTTTCCATCAAGCAATTTTTTCGCTTTTTGCATGCTCACCGGGTCATAAGCACGGATCGTCACGCCTTTATTAATAAGCTTGGCGATAATGTCAAGGCTTGGGGCAAAACGCAGATCATCAGTGCCCGGTTTAAACGACAAACCAAGAATAGCGATGGTTTTTCCCTCTAAATTCCACAACTCTTCTTCAAGTTTGGCGATTACATGATCTTTCTGGCTTTCATTGATCTCCTTGACGGCTTCAAGGAATTTAAAGTCATAGCCGTTTTTCTTGGAGATGTGATAAAACGCCTCGATGTCCTTGGGAAGACAAAAACCCCCGACCAGGCCCGGGTTTAGAAAATCCCGGCCGATTCTTTTATCCATGCCCACGCCTTTGGTCACCTGGCCGACGTCCGCGCCGATCAAATCGCAGATTCTCGACAAGGCATTGGCATAAGCTATTTTAGCGGCTAAAAACGAATTTGAAGCGTGCTTGATCAATTCAGCGGACTTTATATCAGTGGCAATAAGCGGCGCTTTTATCGTCTTATAAAGTTCTCTTAAAATCGTCTCAGCCCGCTTTGATTCAACGCCGATGACGATCCTGTCCGGATGAAAAAAATCATGGACAGCCGTTCCTTCCCGAAGAAATTCCGGATTACTGGCAATATCAAATGGAACGGCTCTTTGGTTTTCAATTTTTACGACCCCGGCCAGCCGCTCTCCGGTGGCGGCCGGCACCGTGGATTTTTCCACGATCAAGGTGTAATGAGCCAAATTGCGGGCGACCTGCCGGGCCACATTCTCAACGGCCGACAGATCGGCGCTGCCGTCGGCCCTCGGCGGCGTGCCCACGCAGATAAAAATCACTTCAGATTCCCGCGTCATCCGTGGGATGTCGCCGGTAAAAACGATGCTGCCTTTTTGACGGGCTTTTTTAAGCATCGCAGGCAGCCCTGCCTCGAAGAAAGGCTCCTTGCCTTTTTTAAGCAAACCTATTTTCACTGAATCGTTGTCAACGCAGATGACTCTATGGCCCATCTCCGCCAGGCAGGCGCCTGTCACCAGCCCGACATAACCGCAGCCGATTACGCCGACTTTCATAAACCTGAAACCAAAGAATGGACGTGAATATTGAATGTTGAATATTGAATATTGGAAGAAAAATAAAAGATTTTCCCCCCCCAATATTCCATATTCAGCATTCTATATTCCCCCATTGAAATATTTCCAAGTTTCCCTTAGCCCCCCTTCAAACGACATGCATGGGTGAAACTTAAGCATTTTGCGGGCTTTGGAAATGTCAGCCGAGGTTTTATGGACGTCACCGGCGCGGCGGGGCTGAAAAACTTTTTCGAGTTTTCTGCCCAGTATTTTTTCAATAACCCGGATCAAATCCAAAAGCGAATAAGACCGGCCGCTGGCCACGTTGAAAGTTTCCCCCCAGGCGGCTTTGGGCGCCTTAATTGCCGAAAGATTCGCTTGGACTACGTCGCCGACGTAAGTAAAATCCCGCGACTGCTTTCCGTCCCAATGCACCTCAAGGGGCCGGCCGGCCTTGGCTTGTTCCATAAATTTGGGAATCACCGCCGAATACATTGATTCAGGGTCCTGCCGCGGCCCGTAAACATTGAAATAGCGCAGGGATACCGTAGGCAGGCCGAATGACTTGGCGAAAACCCGGCAATACTGCTCGCCGCCCAGCTTGCTGACGGCATAAGGCGAAATGGGGGACGCAGCCATGCTTTCTTTTTGGGGAAACACCTTGCCGTCGCCGTAAATTGAGGAACTGGAGGCATAAACAACCATTTTAACGCCGGCTGTTTTCGCCGCGTGTAAAAGCTTGAGGGTTCCGGTCACATTGACTTCATTGGAAGCAGTGGGATTATCCATACTTTTAGGCACGCTTCGGATGGCAGCTTCATGAAAAACATAATCAACACCGGAACAAACCTCTTTTAGCAAGCGCTCATCCAAAATACTTCCCCGGACAAGCTCGATTTTGCCGACAAACGAGGCTATGTGTTCTTCGGCGCCGGTGGAAAAATCATCAATAACGCGGACTTTAAAGCCGCGATTTAAAAGCGCTTCAGCGATATTGGAACCGATAAAACCGGCCCCGCCGGTAACCAGAGCTAACATGATTGTCTCCTTAAATAAAGTAGATTATCCGATTTTATGAAATATGCAGGCGTGTTGCAGAACTTCCCCAAAGGGGCAAATTCTGAAGTCTGAAGCGCGAAGTCTGAA
>JACQWW010000085.1 GCA_016209025.1 Elusimicrobiota bacterium
AGCGCGCCACCGTAACCCCCGGCGGTTTCGGCGCTTATTTCACCATTGACGAGCAGGCTGACGGCAGTCCCCTGCCCGAGCCTTCAACCAAATCAATCCGTTTTCAGGTTGATCCGAGCACCGCCGTAAAATTACAGGTCCTCGTGCCTGGTTTAGCCGGCGATCCCGGCTCGCTCGGCGGCTACGCGGGAACCGCTTCAACCCAGACAGCCGGGGCCGGCTTCAATGTGACGGTTCGCGCCGTAGACAATTTTTGGAATTTGGTCGCCGGAGAAACACGCAAGGTTTTTGTCGAGACAACCGATCCTTACGATGTCCATCCCGCCACTGTTTCTTTGTTTGACGGCGCTACCGTATTTATGACGGCCATGGTTAGCGAATCCACCTGGACCCTGATCGCCAAAGACACTTTCACCGCCGGCGGCTTCATTTCAGCCTCGACCAAGGTTTATGTGGGGCCGGCTGATCCTTATCAGTTTTTCATTACCCTGCCCGGCGAAACCTTGGAGCAAGGCAAATGCGACGTGGCCGGAAAATGCGAGATTATCGTCGGCACGGCCGGAAAAACCGGCTTTGCTGATTTTGATTTAAGCCAGGACGGGGTTCAGCCGGCCACTGCCTCGGTTTCCGGCGGCGACGCCAACGGCAACTGGGATTTTGCCGCCAATGTTTATTTGACAGATCGGTTCATGAACCGGGTCAGATCGCATCCGGCCACGGTGGCGCGCCTGAGGTCTTTATCCGATCCCTATGATACCGAAGAAGGGGCCAACGAGCCATTGCCCAGCAATCCCCAAAACATAATCCAAGGCTTGGCTGTTTTCAACTTGTCTTTGAGAACCGCGGCCACCGGCCATTGGCTTACCGTTGAAGAGGAGGCGACCTCAAACGGGTACCTGGCCGGCAACTCATCCACCTTTACCGTGACCGCCAACGAGGCAAAAAGCCTGGTGGTGGTATTGCCGAATGAAACATTGGTTAACGGCAAGAATACCGCCCCATTAGGCCGCTCGACCGCTACGGCCTCGGTTTTTATTTCCACGGTAGGCGGCTGCTATAGCGCGGCTGTTTATACGACCGATTCTTATTATAACTGGGTCCCGAACGTCAATAATTCCATCATTACTCTTACCACGCCCAACGACAGCTTTGACGTCAATCCAGGAGCCTTTACTGTCATGGGCGGCTCAGCCGCGGTCACCGGCATCTGCCCCAGGCGCGCCAGAAACACCGATGATATTTTAGTGCAAGACGCCAAGCTCTTGGCTCAGGATTTGGACGAGGTTGAACCATACCTTTCCTGTGTCGGCGGATGCTATTCAAGCAATTTTACCGTCAAGCCCGGTCCTGCTTCCAGGCTTCAGGCCCTGGCTCCGACCGGCGAAGAAACGCCCAATCCCGCCTCGACTGCCGGCAAGACCGGCGGGCCGGCCGCTAAAATTTCCGGCACCCCGTTTAACATCAGGGCCAGGGTCACCGATGCTTATTGGAATTTGGTGGAAACCTCCCCCGGCATCCGGGTGAGAATCCGCACTTCCGACCCCAACGACGTGGAACCGGCCACCAAGACCGTGACGGTCAGCGATGTGTTTTCCTTGACTTTGAAACGCGCGGCCACCGATCATGTCATCAGCATTTACGATGAAGACAACAACCCCGGCATCGAGGATTCGGACACAGGTTCTTCTGCCATTCAAAATTACACCAAGATCAGGCCTTTAACCGTCAATGCCGGGGCAGCGGACCGCATTATTTTGATTCATTATCCTGATCAGACTATAAATCAAGGAGCCACAAGTTACGCCACAGCCCGCTCCGGTCCGGTTGGGCCCAAGACAGCCGGCGCGCTTTTCAGCGTGCGCGTTTATTTGACCGACGTCAATTTCAATGTGGTCAAAAACGACCGGGACGGGAATATTATCACGGTGACGGCCCCGGGGGACCCTTATGCCGCGTCCCAAAATTATTCGGCAGCCATTGACGCCACTCAAGGCTATGCCCTTGTTTCCGGCATCGAGCTTCGCCGGGCCGGCCCCAGCCAATACCTGGAAGCAGTCATCGCCCCGGCCACCTTGCCGGGATATAACGCGGATTCAATGGCCGCGGGAACCAATCCCAGCACCTTTACCGTAACCGCCGGGACAGCCCAGGGCCTGCAGATTCTTATGCCCTGGGAAACAGCCAATCCAGGTTACGGCAGTTATCCCAGTGGAGGAAAGATCACGGGGTCCACTTCTACTATTGATGCCCCCAGCTTATTCGCCGGCGCGCCTTTTACCGTCAGGGCGAATGTGGTGGACCAATATTTCAACACCGTGGGAAATAACAGCGTCAACGGCCCATGCCCGGATGTTTATCTCAAAACTTCGGATTCCTATGATATTGAGCCCGCGACTATTGTTTTTAACGCCGATGGAACGCGGGATTTGACCGTGGCTTTGGTGACGAGGAAAAATGGGCATACTATTTTTGCTTCGAACCCCGGCCTTTCCGGCGTCCTTCTGGCGAACAGCGAGGAAAACTCCGTCAATAAAACCGGGGGATTTTTCGTTGAATCATCCGCGCCGGCCAGGCTTTTGGTTATTTTGCCCGGAGAATCCGAGGTCGAAGGCAGATGCGACACGGCCGGCGTGTGCCTAGGCAGCGCCCAGCCCGGCAAATCAGGTTCGCCCGGCACCTTTACCATAGGCGCTTCAACCCAGGTAAGAGTGCATTTGGTGGACAGCTATTATAACCGGGTGCGCTTGCCTGCCTATCAGCCGCAAGTCAAAGTGGAAACGCCCAATGACCTCTTGGATTTGGCGGAAACCCTGCCGGCTCAAACCATGTCCGACGGACAAGCCTTTTTCAACGTCAGTCCCAGGACCGCTCAAAGCGGCTATCTTGTCGGCTCAACGACCACGGCTACACCGGTCAATCTTTCTTCAGGAATCAGTTCAGGCTGGATTATTTATCCGGGAAATCTTCATCATTTACATTTCGACACCGACACTAATCCCGCCTCAACCGGCACGGCCGGCCCGGTCGGCGTCTGGACGCCTGTGACGACCGCCGGGGAAAATTTAACTGTCCGGCTGACGGTCCATGACGCGTATCATAATGTTCTTTCCACCGGCCCGAACCTATACCGGGGCAGCGCCACTCTTACGGCCGAGCAATTCGCCAATGACCTGCAGAATCCGGAATTTCCCTGCTGCGAAGATATCAACGGCGACGGCCAGCCGGACATTGTTTTCACGGTGTCCGATAAAGGCTCCAGGTATGTAAGCAATCTAGCCCGTTTGAAAAAGGCCACGACCGCGTCAGCCAAGCGTTGGATCAAGGCTGTAGACTGGACCAACGAAGCGGCCCATAGCGAGCTGGCCGGCTATTCTTCCAGGCCCCAGATCACGGTCAATGCCGCGGCCCCCAACGCGGTTCAGGTCGTGGTTGATGAAACAGCGGGCGGAACCAGCATTGTCAGCCCGCAGGGCCATACTTCGATGGTGTACAGCGACGGCCCTGATATCGAGATAGGCGCGGGAAATATCGCCAGCCCGGACAGCAGTTTCGGCCGCGCCAAAGTCACCGGACAGGTGATTGATCAATTTTTGAATGAAGTCCCGCAGGCCGGAACCACCATTTACATCGAGGTCGTGGATATATCCAGCCAGCCAAGTTCTCAGGGCGGGGAAATCAGGTTCGAGGCAGGGGTGAACGTTTTTGCGGGAAGCGGACGTTCCACTACGACGGTTTCCAATGCTACGGGCCAGATCGGCGTTTCCACGCCTGCCTGGTATTTCGTTTATCGCACAGCCGGAGATTCGGCCAGGGTTTGGATGGGAACCATGACCGCGCCGTCCGATCTGGCCGATTATGTTGACAAAGGCATCAATATCAGCAAGAAATTCACTACCATCGGAGGAAATCCCAGTAAATTCGTTTTTACCGCCGCCCCCGGCGTGCCGGTTGAAGCGGATGCCGCGGCCAATTACACGGTCGAGCGCCGCGATGATTTTAACAACCCGACCACCAATGGGGTGACTACGGTCAATCTAAGCCTTCTCTCAAGCGATGAAGCGATTCATACGGCCAATGGATTCACTAAAGCCGCCTCCGGCAATCCGCCGGGCAAGGTTTTCGGTTTCCGCGACGAAGGCAATAACAATTTCATTGCCAGCGTGGTCATTCCGCTTTATCAAATAAGCAGGAATTTCATCTATCGCGGCCAGATGAGCTCTTTGCCGGCCGGCGAGGATAACCGCACCGGAACCTGGGCCGTTCAAGCCAAGCAATCAGCCATATTGACGGCCACGCACAACCTGACCATCAAACCCAAGCCCGCGGCTAAGC
>JACQWW010000086.1 GCA_016209025.1 Elusimicrobiota bacterium
CTTCATCATCCTTTTATAAGTCACATTCCCATCGCCATTTCGGTGGTCAACAAATTTTTTCAAGAAAAGACGATTTAAAGATTTCTGAGACAACTCCCCAAAAAACACTGCCCATAGTTGATCCAGGCTCAGCGCCCCATAAACCTCTAATGCGGAAAGGATTTCATAGTCCCTTGATGTTAATTCGCAACGCCCATGTTCCTTGCCATTGCCATTATTGGAACCATTGATTTCCTGGGTTTCCGATTCAACTTTGGTCAGTATCCCAGATTGGCTTAACTGGTCTTTTTCTTTGGTTTGCCCTATGTCCGCAACAACGGTGGATGGCTTGGCTGTTCTGGGCCGAACCAATAATGACCAACCCAATCGGCATCAAGATGGAGAAAATGCCTTTAATTAGCCCCCGTAGGACCGAATGTTCGTTGACGAACATTCAGGGTGGCGCTCTTGGCGAAAGCGCCGTTGAGTCAATCCGTTCTTGGCTTTCTCAAAAAGTTCCCCGGCCCGCTTCGTATCCTTTTCCCTGGACATGGATGGTTTTAAGGCCGGCCAGCTTGGCGGCCCTCCATCGGCGCTCGCCCATGACAAGAACGTAACGGCCGGCTGATGAGCAGCGGACAGTGACTGGCTGAAGAATGCCGTTGGATTTGACCGACATGGCGAATTCCTGGAGCGATGTCTCGTCAATCTGCTTTCTTGGCTGCTCAGGATTGGGGTCAACAAGATCAACAGGAACGTCCAAGATCGAGGCCCCGTTGGATTTGCCGGCGCCAATCCATGATAATGTTTCTTCGCCCTGATCTTGGTCTGGACCGCCCCATGTGCTCATGGGACTGCCTGCTGGACTGCCGCCGTTAATGGCGGCGCCGTCCCCTGGGGGACGTGACGTCGGGGACGGAGCTGCGCCCAGGGGTCGCGGCCGTCCCACCTAATTGACGCCAGCGGGTTCTCGCCGAGCCTTACATTCGACATATTGAGCCACCTCCCTTGCTAGATTTCGATAGTCCTCGGCCCCATAGCAGTCGGGGTCGTAAAGCGTGATGGGCTTGCCGTGGCTGGGAGCCTCGGCCAGTCTCACGTTGTCCCTGATTCTGGTTTTGAAGGTTTGGCCTTCAAAGAACTCTTCGGCGCTTTGGGCCACCTGCCGGCAAATTATTTTCCTCTGGTCAAAGAAGGTTATAAGCGCCCCCATGAGCCGGACTGGCCAGTCAAGCCTGTCCTGCACCAGCTTCAAGGTGTTTAGAAGTTGACCCATGCCTTCCAGGGCCAAGTATTCTGCCTGAAGCGTGATGATGACTGACTTTGCCGCGCAAAAGGCATTGAGCGTCAAAACCCCGATGCTTGAAGAGCAGTCCATGAGAATGTAGTCGTATTGGTCTACTGCCGTCCGCAGTTTTTCGCGCAGGATTTTCTCACGGCCAATGACGTTTAGCTCAAGGTCGGCGCCGGCTAGATTGATGTGCGAGGGCACCAGCCCAAGCCCTTCTACGCCGGTTTCAACGACTGTCTCGGCTATCGGACAGCCCTTAGCCAGAACGTCATAGGCTGTTACCGATTCCTGCCATAGCTTCAATGCCTTCTCCTTGCCCAGTAAATGCAACGTGGCATTCCGCTGTGGGTCAAGGTCAATGACCAACACTTTCCTGCCAAGCTCGGCCAGGCACGCGCCCAGGTTGACGCAGGTTGTTGTTTTGCCTGACCCTCCTTTTTGGTTAATGACCGTGATTATTTCCGGCATGTGTTTTGCCTCCTCCATTGGATTTCATTTTGGTCCATGTATCGAATCGCCAAATCGGTAAAAAACTGGGCTTTAGTGGTGCGGATTCGGCCCATACGGTCCGTGTATTTGGTTTCGCTAAGAAGCTCCATTATAATGCCTTCAGGCATAAGGCGCACGATCTTTCTGTAAAATCCCGCGCTTTGTTCATCGCCCAATTCCTCCACAAGCTCCTCCACTAAAAATTCCTGGTTATTAAAAACGTTAACGCTTTTTACATCTTCCCCCTCTTGAACGTTAATATCTGCCGAAACTTCCCGACGAAGAGCTGGTTTTGTTCTAAACCACTTGTTGATAAATCCGTCACGCCCTAAACCACCCTGGTTTAGATCTAAACCAGGGTGGTTTAGATCGGAACCACCCCCACCTCCGGCCGAAACGCAGTCTTTTCGGTTACGCCTGATAATTATTGTGTCTCCTGGCTCAAAGGCGAGAACTTGAACAATAGTGCGCTCTTTCGATCTTGTGTGTTGATTCATCTGTTTACGAATGCCAATAAGCCCAAGCTCGGCAAGCGCCCCTCGCGCTTTAATAATGTTGACTTTGGACATTTTAAGGGCACTCGCGATTTCTTGAAGACCATAATCCGACAGGCTTTGGCGCGACTTGTCAAAGCCGGCCATAAGGCAGTAAAAAAAATAAAGCAGGATTTCTTCTTTGGAGAGTTGATTTATCTTGTAAGCGAAATTAAGGTCAATGGCGGAAAACCTTGCGTCCTGCGGGTTGAAAACACGTATATAGTCAATAAGGTCTTCGTCGTTAAAATTGCCGGCGCGGGGAATGAAAATTTTTCTGGATTTACAGACTTTCTTATTCACCGCAGCCAATCCTTCGGCATCCTTTGCGCTTCATCCTTAAACAGCAGTTCTAATCGCTCTAAAATACGGTCCCTTGGTTTGGACAGATTGTGTTCATATTTGTAAAGGGCCGCCCTGCTTGCACCGATCAGCCCGGCAAGCCGGCTTTGTTGTAAACCGCGCCTGAGGCGCAGGTTGCACAGCCAGCCACCGAAGGTCGCGGGAGGTATCGCCCAGTCAACAATATCGCCTTGGATGGAAAACGTTTTTTTAACCTGATCCCCGAACGCTGAAAATACTTTGGATAAAACCCAAGGCTTGATATTCGCCAAGCTGTCTTTTTCCAGTCTCGCAACTGTTTTATAATTCAGGCGGGCTCGGGTGGCGAATTGGGCGATTGTTACCCCAAGCCGCCTGCGAAGGAATCTTAAGCGGATTCCTAGGGTGGCATTTCGGGGATCAAAGGGAACAAAAGCGCCCCGGACGCGGATCGGCAAATAAAGGCGTGATTCGAAAGTGATACGAGGTTCCCCACTTCGCCCTATAGGGGACCGGGTCCCAATAAACATGTCTTTATCCAACGATAAGAAACGGATGTATAACGATTTGGCCTGGTTGTTCCCCATCGTCGGGCCTCTGCGGGACTACTTAAAGGAAACGGAATCCGCTTTCCGGTTGATGAAGCGGTCCTGCGCTCCAATCAAAACAATTCTCCATCTGGGCAGCGGCGCCGGGCGCAATGATTATGTGTTTAAGAAACACGCCCGCGTGACAGGGGTGGACATAAGTCCTGCGATGGTGAAACTGGCCAAAAAACTCAATCCGGAAGCTGCCTACCATATAGGGGACATGAGAACCATCCGGTTGGAAAAAACCTTTGACGCCGTAGTAGACTGGGACTCGATCAACCATATACTGACGACATCAGACTTAAAGAAAGCGTTCGCCGCGGCCTATCGGCATCTAAGAGATCGCGGGGTATTTTTCTTTTTATTGGAGATTGATAAAGAGCAGTTTCAACAGAACGCAACCAAGTATTTTTCAAACAAAGAAATCGGCATTGAGGTGACTTTCATTGAAAATATGCACGATCCGTATCCCCGTGATACGACTTATGAGTCTACGTTCGTATATTTGATTCGACGGAAAGGAAGGTTAGCGATTGAAACAGACCGCTTTTTGTGCGGACTGTATTCGATAAAAACAATTCTTCAGTTGCTCGGGAAATCCGGATTTCAAGCGCGCTGCGTGAAATATAAGCCGGGACCAGAAGCCCTGGAAAATGACGGCCCGGCCCGGCAGAAATATTACCCGGCATTTATCGCAATAAAGAAAAAAGGGAGGGGTAGAACCGTGATATAATGGCGGTGTATGCCAAAAGCAAAAAAATCAGAACCGCTTACCGTGGTCGTTTTCCAAAATCTCTTGATCGAAGCTCTCAACGCGCACGGGAAAGACCTTACCATCGTAGCCCCATAGTTGCCCAAATGTCTCCTTGAGCATGTAGGCTGTATTGAGTCTTTTGTTAGCATTGAGCAGTAATTTCAAGCTCCGACGCCCCGTACTTGTGAGGTTTTCCCGCCGGGATAGCAGCGTGTACTTCTGGCCTTTGATGAAACGCCTGTTTTTGCCCGTCAGCCGAAAATACTCGCTTTTGCGCACGGTGTCCAGAGCCTCGCCAAGATGACGTATGACGTGGAACTTGTCGAATAAAATGCTGGCCTGTGGAGCGTGGCCTGCCTTGAGCGTTGAGTTGCGGAATGCTTTCCACATGTCCATAACTGCAAGTCGGATTTTTTTGCTCTTTTTTGGCCCCAGCCACCGTGTCCTTGCGGTAAGCGCCCCCTGACTTTCCCGCCGGCGGCTTGATATTC
>JACQWW010000038.1 GCA_016209025.1 Elusimicrobiota bacterium
CAAATCGGTTTTAAAATAGCAATTTAAATGCGCATGAATAAACAAAATTTCCTTAAAGCAATTTTGCGAAAAAATCAGCTGACTATCGGATCATGGATTACCTTAGCTCATCCTGCCATTGCAGAGATTATGGCCAAGTCCGGTTTTGACTGGCTGGCGATTGATTTAGAGCACAGCACAATCACCGTGCGCGAAGCTGAAGAATTGATCCGGGTTGTTGATTTATGCGGCGTGACCCCCCTCGTCCGGCTGTCTATTGATGATCCGGTTTTGGTTAAGCGGGTTATGGATGCCGGCGCCCATGGCATTATCGTGCCCATGATCAATTCCAAGGCGGATGCCGAGCGTGCCGTCTCTTTGGTTTATTATCCGCCAAAGGGCAATCGCGGCGTAGGGTTGGCGCGCGCTCAGGGATATGGGGCGCGATTTAATGACTACTGGCAATGGCTGGACCGGCAGGCTGTAGTCATTGTTCAAGTCGAGGGCAGTGATTCGGTGAAAAATATTGAGTCTATTCTTTCGGTAGACGGCGTAGACGGGTACATCGTCGGTCCTTATGATTTATCCGCGTCCCTGCGGGTTTCCGGGAAGTTTAGTCATCCTAAGATGGTTTCCGCCATGGAAAAAATTTACAAAATAGGCCGAGCCATGCAAAAACCGGGTGGATTGCACATCATAGAACCCGATCCTAAGAAGCTTAGGCGGCATATTGACGAAGGTTTTCGGCTGTTAGCCTATAGCCTGGATATCCGGATGCTGGATGTTTCCTGCCGTCAAGGGTTGGCTGAAATTAGGGAGTCAGGGAGAAAGGTATAGGCATTATGCCCGCCCGGATGGCTGTAAAGGAGAGGGATATTCGGCCCGCTGATTTATTCGAACGATACCTGGAATTAAGCCGGCAGGACGCCAAAGCCCTTTTTTTCGATGTCTCGGCGTTTGAGAATGCGCCGTGCGTTGGGTGCGGGGGGGCTGAGAGCTCGCCGGCTTTTGTTAAGGCAGGCTTTTGTTATATTGAATGTCCTAAATGCCGCAGTTTATTCGTATCGCCCCGTCCCTCGCGGTCGGCTCTGGACCGATTCTATGCCGACAGCCCTTCGGCGACTTATTGGGCCGAAACCTTTTTTCCGGCAGTCGCCGAAGCCAGGCGTGAGAAAATTTTTAAACCACGGGTTGAGCAGATTGCCGAAATTTTTACTCAGCGCCGGTTCCAGCCCAAGACGGTCATTGAGGTCGGAGCAGGTTATGGCATTTTTTTGGAGGAATTTAAAAAACGCTTTCCCAGCTCAATCGTCGGCGCCGTTGAACCTGGAGAGAAACTGGCTGAAATCTGTCGCGCCAAAGGCATTGAAACCCTTCGGGCCGCGGTGGAAGGGGCCGGGGTGTGGCGACGGAAGGCGGATCTTGTTGTTTGTTTTGAAGTCATCGAGCATGTTTACGCTCCTCTGGATTTTGTGAATTCAACGGTCCGCCTCGTTAAGCCCGGCGGCTGGCTGTTGATGACGGGTTTGGGGGTTGAAGGTTTTGATATACAAACGTTATGGGATAAGTCCAAAAGCGTTTCACCTCCCCATCATCTCAATTTTATGAGCGTTCAAGGCTTCGAGCTTGATTTGCTCATGACCAGGCGCGATGCCCATGTCCATGAGCAATTCCAAAAATTTTTGGCTGAAAGCTTTTTAAGTTCCCATGTTTGGATACTGGCCCAAAAGCCGGTTCCTTGTGGCGCGGCAAACTAAGATGGACTCCATTTTCATCGCCACCTCTTCATTCGGGACGGAAGATCAAAATTGCCGGCATTTATTGGAGTCATTGGGGCTTGCGCTTTACGACAATCCATTCGGCCGCACATTGTCCAAGGCTGAAGTTCTTGCCCTTTTTGGACAATACAAGCCGGTTGGAATCATTGCCGGCCTTGAGCCTTTGGATGCGGATGTTTTAAGGCAGGCGTCGGAGCATCTTAAAGTGATTTCGCGCTGCGGCGCGGGTATAAGCAACGTGGATTGTAAAACCGCCGAGGCCTTGGGGATCAAAGTGTACAGCACGCCCCAAGCTCCGGTTCAGGCCGTGGCGGAGCTTACGGTCGGCCTTATGCTTAGCTTGATTCGAAACGTCGTCAAGTCCGACCGTTTAATCAGGACAGGGGGCTGGGCCAAGCCGATGGGTTATCTTTTAGAAGAGCTTGCGATCGGGCTTATTGGTCTTGGCCGGATCGGGCAAAGGGTGGCCATACTGCTGAGATCTTTTGATTGCCGCCTTACGGCTTATGACATCAAGCCTGATCAAGCTTGGGCAATGGAACATCGCGTCGCATCGGCATCTCTGGATGAACTTCTTGCGACATGCGATATCGTCAGTCTGCATCTGCCTTACGCCGCGGCACTGCGGCACTTTATTGGAAAAAAACAGTTGGCCACGATGAGACAGGGAAGCTATCTAGTGAATACTTCGCGGGGCGGCTTGGTGGACGAAGAAGCCCTTTGGGAAGCCCTGAAGTCCGGCCATTTAAGAGGGGCGGCCCTGGACACTTTCGAGGAGGAGCCTTATAAGGGGCCTTTACGGGAAATGGAAAATGTTATTTTGAGTCCGCATGCCGGTTCTTATGCGAGGGCCGCGCGCCGGCGCATGGAGCAGGAGGCCGCGGAGAATTTAGCCGCCGGCTTGCGCTCGTTTCGTTTGGTCGGCGGTATGCCGGCGCAAGAGGGTGTTTTGTCAGCATGAAAACAGCGGTTTTTGGGGGTTCGGGATTTTTGGGCAGCCACCTCGCCGATGCTTTAAGCGAACAGGGGCACGAGGTCGTCATTTTTGATTTGAAACCGTCGCCTTATGTCAAGCCGGCTCAAAAAATGATAATCGGCGATATTTTGGATCAAGCGGCGGTGCGCGAGGCGCTCAATGGCTGCGATTATGTATACCATTTTGCCGGTCTAGCTGATCTTGATGACGCCTCAACCAAGCCTTTGGATACGGTCCGGCATAATGTCATGGGCACGGCTATTTTGCTTGAGGCGTCTGTCCAGGCCAAGGTTCAGCGTTTTGTTTATGCCAGCACCATTTATGTTTACAGCAATCTTGGGGGTTTTTACCGCTGCAGCAAACAATCCTGCGAACTTTATATTGAGGAATATCAAAGGCGATATGGTTTGGATTACACGATTTTAAGATTTGGCACGATTTATGGACCCCGGGCTGACCATCGAAACAGCATTTGGCGTTATCTTAAGCAGGCGCTTTTGGAAGGCAAAATTATTTTTCCCGGCACAGGAGAGGAAATTCGTGCATATGCCCACGTGCGCGATGCCGCCCAATTAAGCGCCGATATTCTTGATGATGAGTTTAAAAATCGGCACGTTACTATCACCGGACACCACCCGATAAAAACCAAGGAAATGCTGGCCGCGATCAAGGAAATCTCGGGCAACAAAATTTCCATTGAATATACCGGACCTGCTGATAACGCCCATTATTTGTCTACGCCTTATTCGTTTGTCCCTAAACTTGGCAAAAAGCTGGTTACTAATCATTATGTGGATATGGGCCAGGGACTTTTAGAATGTTTTCACGAGATGTATCCATTGGCGGTTGACCAACGGCCAAAGTCTGCGCCTAAACGATCATAAAAGGGAGAACGGCCATATAATGAGAGGAAAAATTCAGGCTGTTGTTTTTGATTTTGACGGAGTTCTTGTCGAGTCGGTTGATATTAAAACCCGGGCTTTTGCCTGCTTGTTTTCAAGCGAAGCCCCGGCGGCCGTTGAACGAATTCTCGACTATCATTTAAAAAACGGCGGCATCTCCCGTCAGGAAAAATTTCGGACGATCTACCGAGATATTCTCAAACGTCCGCTTAAGGATCGGGATTTTGGATGTCTTTGCCGAAGGTTTGCCGAATTGGTGGTTAAGGAAGTGACGGCAGCTCCCTGGGTCAAGGGCGCCGAGGAATTTCTCAGGACGCAACACAGACGCTATCGGTTTTTCATTATTTCCGGAACTCCTGAAAAGGAATTAAAATTTATTATTCGGCGGCGGGGAATTCAAAAGTTATTCCGCGGTGTTTTTGGGTCGCCTAGGACCAAAGATTTTCTGCTAAAAGAAATTTTAAAGCGTTATCATTTACGCCCCCGGCAGCTTGTTTTTGTGGGCGATGCGCCGACCGATTGGCGCGCGGCCCAGCGAGCCGGTGTGCCGTTTATTTGGAGGCGAGTTTCACCCGTTGAGCTAAAATTGCCGGGATTTTCCGGCTTTGCCATACCTACCTTGGCGCGTCTGGCCGCCTGTCTATCAAAATTGGAAAAAATTTTGGCAAATGATTAACGCAAAATCAGGCGGGAACGTTGGAATTTGGATTGTCTCTCCGGCTTATGTCCGGCGCTTGTCAGCCAAATTGCCCCGAGAGGATATCGAGTGGTGCTATTTTGGTTTTAAAGCCGGTCCGAAAAAGGAAGCGTCAAGATGGCTGGAAGGTGTTCCAAAAATTACCTTGGCCGGCGAATTAGATCGCGCGGCCGGCGTAGTCAAGCAGCCTTTTTTGGACTGGATTGCCGATCTGGGTGAACGGCAAACCGACAAGTTAAATTGGTGGGCCTCGGCTTTTGCCGCGAAAATACCGTCCCAGACTGACTGCTTTTCTTTGGTTTGTTATGCCCAAGTGGCAGGCTCTTGGATCGCCGCCGCGCCCCGGCAAAAAATCCGCCTTATTGTGATCGAAGACCCTTGGCTTGTTTGGATGCTGAGGAAGCGATTTTCGAATGAGACGGGCGTGAGTTTTTACGGCCACAGCGCTCCCTATTATCTTTTGGATGCTGCTTATCGGCTGGCGCGAGGTTTGTTCGCAAGGGCCTATTTTGTTGTTTGGGCCCTTAGCAAAACATTCGCGGGCAGGCTTTTTAAAATTGGTCGTAAAACGACGGAATTGGAAGATCATCGGCATAAATCGGTTCTTATTTTTACCTGGATTGAGCAGGCTTGTTTTTCGATGCCAGGGAAATTAACTGATCGCTTCACGGGGCATCTCGATGAAATTTTGAGCCGTCATGGCGAGCGCGTTAAGCGGCTGACTTATACGAGCGTTCCCCGGGTTTTTCTTAAAAGGCTTAAGAATTTTTCCTCGTCATTGGTCATGACTCAGGAATTCATCGGCATTTTGGATATCTTTCGCTGCGCGATCGCTTGGTTTAGAATTGACAGTTTAAAAAACTTGCCTGAATTCCTGGGCTGGAATTTAACGCCTTTGCTTTATCGGGAACTTGTGCACCAATGGGGAAATACCGGTTTTTCGCGCAACAGTCTCTGGCGCCTGACCCAGCGCCGGATTGCGGAGCGCTTAGGCAGCCGTATTAAATGCATCATCTATCCTTTCGAAAATCAGCCATGGGAAAAACTGCTTTGTTTGGCTTGGCGGGACAAAGCGCCTCAGGTTAAATTGGTCGGTTATCAGCACTCCAGCATCCCCGCGCTTTGGCTGGGATACTTTTTGGGGCGCGGCGAGGACAAAATAATGCCGATACCCGATCTCATTGTGACCAACGGTAATTTTTATCTCGAGACGCTCAAAAAAGGGGGGTTTCCCGCCGATAGGCTCATTAACGGCGGAGCATTAAGATATGAATATCTCCACAATATGACCCCCAGCGCTCATAGCCAATTTATTTTCTCGGCTCAAAAATTTGATGCCGCGGCCAAAAAGGTTCTTGTTGTGCTGCCGTATTGGCCTGTTTACGCAAGGAGCTTGTTTGAAGATCTTTTGGACGAATTTAACGTTCCGTTGAGTTCAGACGGCAGCGGCGAAACGCCGGTGCGCTTTGAGGTGAAATGCCATCCTTTCTTGCCGGTGAGTAAGTTTTATGGAAATTCGTTGAAACTGCCGCCATGGATTACCATATCCTTGCAGTCCCTAGACAAAGCTTTGGCCGACGCCCATTTAATGCTTTATATTCCGCCGACAACTTGCTGGTGGGAAGCATTATTTACCGGTATTCCGATCTTGAAGTACCAAGCCGATTTGTTGGACATAGATGGTGACGCCCGCGATGTTTTGGGGGAGTCTGCAATAGCAGTTTGTTCGCGGGCAACGCTTAGAAGCTCGATTGAAGCGATACTGCGCCAAGCGAAAGCGGCTTCACGGCTCTCGGGAGGTGTTTTGGAGAATGTCTATGGAAGAGTCAAAGAAGACGCTTGGTTTGAGGCAATAAAGGCAAACGTCAATAGTTGACTTTTTTTCTGTTGCGCCGCACGAAGAGCGTCCTATTCAGAAATTCCCCGAAGGAATTTCTAAAGTCTTAAGTCTGAAGCTTGAAGTATGAAAAAAACAGGTTATTCCCTTTTCAGACTTCAGACTTCGCGCTTCAGACTTCAGAACTTACCCCTTTGGGGAAGTTCTGCGTCCTATTTACGACGATAGTTCGCTATAATATGTCGGTTATGAGTGAATATGTTCTGGTAACCGGAGGATGCGGATTTATCGGATCCCATTTCGTCCGGCTCCAATTGCAAAATTATCCGCAGGTTAAAGTCATCAATATTGACAAGCTGGGTTATTCGTCCGATCCCGCCAGGCTGCGGGACGTGGCCCATGATCCCCGTTACACATTCATTAAGGCGGACATCAGAGACAAATCCAAAGTGCTTAAAGCGCTGAAAAGAGCTGATTTTATTGTAAATTTTGCCGCTGAAACCCATGTTGATAATTCGATCAAGAACCCGGTCCCCTTTATTGAAAGCAATATCTTGGGGACTTTTCAGCTGCTTGAAGGCGTGAGAATGTGCCCTCGGCTCGTAAAATTCGTGCAGGTTTCGACTGACGAGGTTTATGGCCCGATTCTGGATGGTTATTTTAAGGAAGACGCCCCCTTGCGGCCCAGTAATCCATATTCGGCATCCAAGGCCGCCGCTGACTCCTTAGCGTATAGTTATTTTGTAACCCACAGGCTCCCGGTTACCATTACCAGGACTACCAACAATTATGGTTCGGGTCAGTTTCCTGAAAAAGTTATTCCGGTTTTTGTCAAAAACGCCTTGGCCGGCCGGCCCCTGCCGGTTTACGGAGACGGCCTGCACAAGCGCTGTTGGATTCACGCGCGTGATCATTGCTCGGCCATTGACTTGGTCATGCGCAAGGGCATAGCAGGTGAAATTTATCATGTGGCTGGTGATACGGAAATCACCAATCTTGAACTGGCAAAAATAATCGTCGGCCATTTAGGCAAGCCGGAGACCCTTATTCGTTTCATTGACGATTTTAATGTGCGGCCCGGCCACGACCGCCGTTATTCGCTGGATGCCTCGAAAATACGCTCGCAATTGGGATGGAAGCCGGTTGTTGATTTTGAGAAAGGTATTCGTGAAACCGTGGATAGCTATAAACCAGAAGCCGCCTCTTTCGAGCATAACCGGCATAAAACGAAAAGGCGGCTGGCCTGTGCTTCCGCCGCTTGACAATGTCTCCCCAGCTTAAAGAAAAGACAGGGACGATTCCTTCTTTCCGGCATGATTTGAAAACCAAAACCCTAAAAGCCTTGATTTTATCCGGGGGAAAAGGCACCCGCTTGAGGCCGTTGACCTATACGGCAGCCAAACAACTTCTGCCTGTGGCCAATAAGCCGATTTTATTTTATGGCTTGGAAGCGATCGCCGCCGCCGGCATTAAAGATGTGGGCGTTATCGTCGGAGATACAAAACAGGAAATCGTCAATGCTTTAGGTGACGGCTCCAAGTGGGGAATCCGCATCAAATACATAGAGCAGGAGGCGCCACTGGGACTGGCCCACGCGGTTAAAATCGCGAAGGATTTTATCAACGGCTCAAGCTTTGTCATGTATCTTGGCGACAATCTGCTTTGCAACGGGATAACGTCTCTGGTCGAGTCTTTCCGCAAAGAGCGGCCCAACGCTCAGATATTGCTGACCAGAGTTAAGAATCCCAACCAGTTTGGAGTGGCCGAATTGCAAGACGACGAAGTCATCCGCCTTGAAGAAAAGCCTAAACGGCCCAAAAGCGATTTCGCGCTCGTCGGCGTGTATATGTTCGACCATAATATTTTTGATGTTATCCGTGACCTCAAGCCTTCGGCGCGCGGCGAACTGGAAATTACCGATGCCATACAGGGTTTGATCGATAGGAAATTCAAGGTCAAGGCCCATATCGTCACCGGCTGGTGGAAAGATACCGGCAAGCTTGGCGACATTTTGGAAGCGAATCGCCTGACATTGGGAAATATGCAGGTCAGGCGCGAGGGTTCATTTGATGACGGTTCTTTGATAGAAGGCAACGTGTCCATCGCCGCCAATGCCAAAATCATCAACAGCACTATTCGCGGCCCCGTTATCATAGGCGATAATACCGTTATTATTGATTCCTATGTCGGGCCGTTTACCTCCATAGCTTCTCATGTCCAGATCGAAAACAGCGAGATTGAAAATTCCATTGTTTTGCCGAACGTCTTAATCCGGGGTGTTTCCAGAATCGAAAGCTCTTTAATTGGTTACCAGTCCCAGGTCGTCAAGCTGGAGAGAAGGCCGAAGGTGTATCGTCTCATGGTCGGCGATTCATCGAGCGTGGAGATTCCTTAATGAGGATTTTGGTCACCGGCGCCGGCGGGATGCTGGGAACCGATCTGTGCCGGCAGTTGAGAGAAAAAGGACATGAAATTACCGCGACGGACGTGCTGGCTGGAAAAGACGGCATCTTAAGGTTGGATGTCGCCTGTTTTGAAGACGTCCAAAATATCGTTGCTCAATATAAACCGGAAGCTGTATTTCATTTAGCCGCTGAAACGGACGTGGATTTATGCGAACAAAAGCCGGATTATGCTTACCAGGCCAATGCGTTCGGCACTGAAAACATAGCTTTGGTTTGCCGGCAATTAAATCTTATGCTGGTGTATATCAGTACAGCCGGTGTTTTTGATGGTGAAAAAAGTGAGCCTTATATTGAATTTGACGAGCCGAGGCCGGTTAATGTCTATGGACGTACCAAGCTGGCCGGCGAAAAAGCCGTCCAGCAGTTTGTAGAGCGGTATTTTATTTTTCGCGCCGGCTGGATGATTGGAGGCTGGGTTATTGATAAAAAATTCGTTCGTAAAATCATTCAACAGATTTTACAGGGCAACCGCATTATTCGGGCGGTTAATGATAAATTCGGCTGTCCCACCTTTACAGCGGATTTTGCGAAGAACTTGACTGAGGTGGTTCTAGCCGGGCGTTTCGGCCTATATCATCTTTGCGGTCAAGGCTCATGCTCTCGTTATGAGGTGGCATGTAAGATTGTGGATTTAATGCGCTGCAATGACAGAGTGATGGTTGAACCGGTGTCCAGCTCCATTTTTCCCCTGCCGGCGATTCGTCCGCGGTCGGAAATAATGCGTAATTATAAGCTTGATTTAATAGGTTTGAATTATATGCCGTTTTGGGATAAAGCTTTAGAAAAATATATCGAATCCCATTTGGCTCGTGAGCAAACCTCAGCCTTCGGCTAGGGTGTTGAGTATTTCTTTAATTTAATTTTAATGCCAGAACCATTGGTGAGTATTATTATCCCGGCTTACAACATGGCCGATTACACTGTTTTAACTATTGAAAGCGTTTTGGCGCAGACCTATAAAAACATAGAGATTATCGTAGTAGACGATGGGTCTAAAGATAATACGCTGGCCAGGCTCCAGCCTTTTGCGGATAGCCATAAAATTGCTTTGATCGGAAAGACCAATGGCGGCGCCTGTTCGGCGCGCAATGCAGGCTATCGCGCCTCTCGCGGCGAATTGGTGGCTTTTTTAGATTGCGACGATTTATACTTGCCGGAAAAAGTTACTAAATGCGTTCAATGTCTTGAGAAGAATCCTCATTATGGAATGGTTTTCCATCCGGAGGTTTATATTGATGTCAAGGGAAGGCCTTTGCATTTGCCTATTTGGTCGCCAAAGCCGCGAGCGCCGGCTTTTTTGGAGTTGGTGACCGGAAATTTTATCGGCAACTCAACGCCGGTTATTAAACGTGCCGTTCTTGATGATGTGGGCCTTTGGGACGAGAATATATTCATTCCGGCCGACTGGGATCTTTGGCTGAGGATTACGGAAAAATACCCAATCGGCTATATCGGCGAGGCTCTTTCCAAAACGCGCCAGGTAAGCTGTTACAGTTTGCGCAACGTTGATCTTTTTGAGAAAGAAACGATTTACGTTTTAGAGAAACTTAAAACAAAAAATTTACCTCCCCGGATTCTTTCCCTTGGCCGCGCCCGCAGGCATTTTGCAGCAGGAAGTTATTATCTGCGCGCAAATAATGTTAATAAAGCCTGCGAATGTATGGAAAGGGCATTCCAGTGGGATGCCTTGGGGGCGAAAGAAAGGGCTGTATACTGGATAGTAAAGCGCATGAAAATAAATCCGTCATGGTTTTTTGATTGTTTGCGAATATCGAGGTTTTATTTTTACCGCGCTTTATGCGGTCTGCGGCGTTTGTGTCCGGTCGGACTGTGTCAAGGATTAAACGCATGAAAACGCTGCTTATCAATCCCGGCGAGACCACGGGTGAAGGCAGGGCTTATGGGCCGCTGACAAGTCCTCACATGGTCCTTGCTTATTTGGCCGCATACCTTAAAGCGCGTGGCGAAGACGTAAAAATTATCGAAATGCCTACTTATAAAATGTCGCACGAAGATGTTTTTGAGGCGATTAAACATTACGCTCCGGATGTGGTTGGCTTAACCGTCCGTTCATTCAATATCAAATCAGCCTACAAAATTGCGGTGGGTGTAAAAAAATTATCCAAAAACATACAAGTTGTTATGGGCGGCTCCCATGCCACGGCGCTGCCCGAGCACACTCTTGAGGAGTGCGCGGATATTGACGCGGTAGTAATGGCTTATGGCGAAGAAACTCTTTATGAAATCGTTACGAGAGTGTCCAAGGGGTATAAAGAACAGAAAGCGTTTTACGAGGATGTTATGGGAGTGACCTACCGTAACGGGGGCGGCTATATTGGAAATGGCGATAGGCCGGTTATCGCGGATCTTGATGCCTTGCCTTTTCCTGACTATGGAATGTATGATCTCAATAAGTTCGGAAAAATGTATTTTTCGGATACCGGAAGGTTTGAGCGCGAGTTTTCCATTTTTGCCTCAAGAGGCTGTCCGTTTAAATGCATTTTCTGCATGCCGCATGGCGGACCCGGCATTAGCCGTAACAGGACGACGAGAAGCCCCGAAAATATAGTGGCCGAAATGGAGATGAACATGGAAAAGTTCGGGGCAAAGACCTTTAATTTTAATGACAGCACCTTCGGAATCAACCGCAAATGGGTCAAAGAATTTTGTGAATTACTGCGCAAGCGTGGGCTTCACAAAAAGGTGCACTGGTCATTCGAGACCCGTGCTGATTTAGCCAGCGAAGAGTTATTTATAGATACCAAAGAAGCGGGCTGCAACTGGGTATTCGCCGGCTTTGAATCCGGAGCCAAGAGCGTGCTTGAGGGAATGCGCAAAGGAATCACAAAAGAGGATATTAAAAAATATATTGCGAATGCCCGCGCGGCCAAAGTGCCATATATTTCCGCCAGTTTTGTCGTAGGATTGCCGTACGAAAACCGGCAGACTTGCCTGGAAACAAGAGAGCTGGTCCGGGAATTGGAGCTTGATTCGGTAGGCGTTAACATAGCGGCGGTATACCCAGGCACTGAATTATTTTCAATGGTTGACCAGGGGGTGGGCGGGATTCAGTGGCTGCCCGGGGCGCGCATGAATTGGGATATTTATGACCGGACAAGAGCCCACGTGCGCGTTAATGATTTAGGTCCTGATGACATTGAGCGCGAGGCAAATGAATTGCGGAAAGTTGCTTTGCGTTCCGCGGCAAAACGCAATTACTTCAAACAACTGCGCAAATCGGCCATGTATTTTCTCTATTATTGTCACGCCGACAGGCCTAAATTGTTTCACCATATTAAACAGGGCATCAAAAATTTACTGACCGCTGGTATTTAATGATTTGTCCGTGGCGACGCCATGCGTGCGCCGCCCGCTTTTTTGATGTTTCGGTTGTTGTGACAAAGAAAAAAACCGGCGAACTGAAAAAAATAGAAATGGCCAAAAATGAATATCATTTTTCCTCATAATGGATTAAACCAGGACAAACATCCTGCGATTATAACTTGCGGTTATGGGCGCTCCGCATTGGAATACGGCTATCGTCTGCTGGGGTTAGGCGCGGGTGACGAAATTTTATATCCGGATTTTATTTGCGATGTGGTTATGGTGCCGGCCAAAAAGCTGGGCATTGCGGTTAGATTTTATCCGACCGATGACACGCTGTGCCCTGATCTGTATGCGGCGCGGCGATTGCTTAACCAGCAAACGCGGGCTATGTTAGCGGTAAATTATTTCGGCTTTCCACAGCCTTTTGCCGCGATCAAAAATTTTTGCCGCGAACACGGTTTATTTTTTATTGAGGATAACGCGCAGGGTTTTTTAAGCAAGCAGGAAGACACCCCTTTGGGTCTTTTTGGGGATATTTCGATATTTAGCATGCGCAAAACCATTCCACTTATAAACGGGGCCGCCTTGCTGGTTAATTTAGATGGATACGCGGCCCAGTGTCAAAACTTGAGCAAGCTTGCCGTTGAATTGCCGCAAGAACGGAATTTTTTAAAAGCAATCAAGACAGCGGTGAAAAGACAGGGCAGACGTTGGAATTGTTCCGTAGACGGCTTGTTGGCAAAACCCTGGGAAATTCCAGAGTCCGGATCAACGGAAAATGAGGATTTAAATTATGGGTTTTCGCCTGGAGCGTTGGCCGCCTTGCGAAAGTATGATTTCACCGATGAATGTCTTCGCCGCCGCAATGCTTTCCAGCATTGGCTGGATTGGTCCGGCCGGCGCAATGATGTGGCTGCCGTCTTTTCGTTGTTGCCCGAAGGCGTTGTTCCTTATGCTTTTCCGGCTTATGTCAGAGACCGGCGGGCATGGCTAGAATGGGGAAGGAAAAACCATATACGAGTTTCCACCTGGCCGACATTGCCCAAATGGGTTGCCGGCCATCGGCCGGCTGTTTGCCAACGAACAGAGAGACTGGTTATTTTTCCTTGTCTGGGAAAGAAATATGGAAGACTTGCGCGCTAGGGTGTCGTGGGGCCTAGATGGCATTTTATCCCTCCGGAAGCAGTGGGAGAAGATTTTTGCCGGAAATGATTCCCTTTCTATTTTTTCCTCGCCGCAGTGGCATCTTGCCTGGTGGACAAGTATGGGTGTCGGCAGGAAAGCGTGCGCTCTTGTAGCTGAGAAAGGGTCTGAGGTTATAGGCATTCTGCCTTTATGTATTTATCGCGCGTCGTGGGATGAATTAAAACTGCGGATACTGGAGTTGTCCGGCGGCAGCCAAAACGATTGTCAGGATATTATAGCCGCGCAGGGCGAACAACAGCGCGTGATGGAGGCTTTTGCGGAGGTTTTTGCGGGCTTATGCCGTAAGGTGGACATTGTGCGTTTACGCAACATATCCGCAGGCTCGGTTTTGAGTCAATGGTTGTTACGGAACGAAAAAGGGGCATATATATCGGAGGACCCCTTGCCATTTTTGCCGTTAACAGGCAGAGTGTATTCGGAACTGGAAAAATCTTGGTCCACATCGCACCGTGGCGATTTAAGGCGGCAGAGAAGACGTTTGGAGGCTTTGGCAGCCCTGTCATTGCAAACCGAGAACGACGAGCAGCAGATTATGCGCCGGTTGCCTGATTTTTTTGCGGCTCTTAAGGCGAGATGGGCCGGCCAGGGGTTTTCGGCCACGAGAGCGCTTTCTCTGCGGCACCGGAGATTGTTTGCTGAATTAACGCGGACCATGGCGCCATTGGGCCAAATTCATTTTTCAGTGCTTAAGCTTAATAATGACCCCATTTCCTATCATTTCGGTTTTTTCGCCAATGGTGTGCTGTATTGGTATAGGCCAACCTATGAAATCAAGTATCAGAACTATTCGCCAGGGAAGGTCCATATTGCCATGCTGCTTGAGCTGGGCTGTCAAAGCGGCTGGAGCGGCTTTGATTTTTTGTTGGGCGCGGAGCCTTATAAATATCTCTGGACCGATCAAAAGCGTACGGTAAAAACGTTTATCTTTAAAGGCGGCGGCCTGTTTAGTCATATAGGCCTGCCGTGGGTTACGCGCGGCAGACGAATGCTTCTAAATAAATTCAGGGTGCTTGCCGGGAGGCAGCGAAATTGAACCGGTTGTCGCGGATTTTGGTTTATCTTTTACTTTTTTATCTTCCTTTTTATCTGTTAGTCAGATTTTCTCTTGGCTCGCCGGCCTGGACAATTGCTGCCCAGGATGTAATTGTGACAGGTCTGATCATTTTTTTATTCTTAAAGGTAATGATCGCGCAGAAGGGCAGGATAGCGGCTAACATGTTAGATAAAGCGGTTCTGGGATTCCTGCTGTACAATTTGTTTCTCCTGATTTTAAGTTTTACCAGAGGCGGCACATTGGTCATCGGGCAGCATTTCCACAACTACATTACCGGCATCCTGATTTATTTTGTTATCCGGGGAGTAATGACAAACGAAAATCAGCTTGAATTTACAATTAATCTCTATATTGCCAGCGCCAGCTTGGTTGCTTTATTGTTTATCGCGGAATGGATTGCCGTGAATAGCTTTGAGATGGCGCCCCTTAGTTGGCAGAGAACATTTCAAGAGGAGACAGGAACAGATATGGTCATGTTTTGGTCTCGGCAGGGATTGGAAGCGATTCGTGTTGCCGGAGTATTGGGACATACTCATGCCACGGCTCTTTATGTTGCAGGCGCGGCCTTGGCGTCGCTGGGCAAGATATTAATGAAAGCCAAGCTGTTTGTGTTTAATGTAATTTCCCTGATTGCGACCGGCACTGCTTTAATGCTTTCCGGCGCGCGCACGAGCTTAATCGCTTTTGTGCTGGTGGGTTTTTTGCTGATTGTTTATGGAATCAAAAAAGGCATTTTTAGGATTCGGGTGCGCCGTTGGCCGCTGTTGTTATTGTTGGTTTTGATTATTGCTGCGTTGGGCATGCAATTTTGGAAACCGTATCGAGCCTCGTTCGCGAGGCTTTATGGCGGCGGATATTTTGCCAACAATGAAAGCGGTTTGGCTGAGGACGCAGAGAAGGCGCACGAACTTTTTTTACAGCGGATATGGTGGTCGGGTGTTAATGGTTATTTGGCATTCGTCCGTGAACATCGTTGGGCATTGCTGACAGGATTTGGTTTCTATAGTAAACATTTAGGCCCTGAAGCCAATCCTCTTATCAGTGAAGAGTCGTTTTTCTTTCAGTTGTTGTCAACGTATGGTTTATTGGGAGTTTTTGTTACCTTGCGGGCCATGATGTGCGTCAGAAAAATATTGCGGCAGACGGTGATGTGGAATAAAAGAATTTGGCTGGGAAAGCCGCCCATAAATTTATCAGTTATTGCCGCGGGCATAGTGTGTCTATTTTTGCTGACGGTTATACATAGCGGCGCTATTTTAAGATATGGCATATACTACTGGATGTTCGTTTTTTTGGCGGTTATCGGCGCAAGTTATTCGTTCGCCGCAGCGAAATACTCTTTAAGATGCCATCCTGGCCATCAAAACGTTTTGCGGCTTGAAGGCGGGCGTTCGCAGGAAGTAAATTGATGCCGGTGCTGGATTGGGTTAAGCGGGCTGTGGGATGTTTTTGGGAATGTCGCGTAAAAATCGGCGCACGCCGGCCCAAAGGCTTGTCTTTTGTAGTTTATCATCATATTCCCAATCGCAATTGGAATCGTTTTGCCCGGCAGATCGCCTTTATCAAAAAAGAATACGGTTTTATTAATCCGCATGAATTTGCCGCAGATTTTAAACAAGACCGCGATAGGGGCGCCTCAGGGGTAATTTTGACTTTTGACGACGGATTTTATTCCTCTTATCAAGCTGCCCGCGCCATTTTGAAGGAATATGAAATAAAAGCTTTGTATTTTATTCCATCCGGATTTTTGTGTGCCCATCCGGGGGAAAGGCAAAAAGAATATATTGCGCGGTATTTTTTTTGCAACAGAATCAAGGCCGAGCATATTCCCGATGAAATGCGCATGATGAGTTGGGAAGATGTGAGATGGCTGGCGCGAGAAGGGCACACGCTTGGCGCTCACACCATCTCGCATCCCCGCTTGTCCGAAATTACCGATCAGGGCATCCTTTGCAAGGAAATAGTGGAATCAGGCAATGAAATTGAGCACCATGCGCAAGTGGCGGTGGAGTGGTTTGCCTTTCCATTCGGCCATGTTGACTGTATCAATAGTTACGTTTTTCGATTTATCCGGGAAAGGTACCGTTTTTGTTGTTCCTGCGTCAGGGGCCGCAATCCGGCCGGATTTGATCCTTATGCGATAAGACGTGATCCGATTGCGCCGAATTATACTTGTGCCTATATCAGGTTCTTGCTTGATGATGGTTTGGGTCCCTATTATGCGTCGAAGGCCAGGAGGCTTTTGGCCGTTGTTGCGGACAATGTTTAATGTTGCCGGCGCTTGCATAACCGCGCCACAGCAGCCCGCTTTATGGACATTTGTGGATATTTGATCGCTTTCAGCGGCATTGACGGGGCGGGTAAATCAACTCAGATCGGATTATTGATGCGGTATTTGCGGGAAACCGGCAGGCCGCATGAATATTTGTGGACCCGCGTCGGTTATACCGGTTTTTTTAACGTCATAAAAAATACAATTAGAAAATTAGGCGGTCCAGCTGTGCCGCCGGCCGGAAGAAATAAATCCCGCGAGAATCTTTTACGCAAAGGCTGGGTGCGGCGAACCTGGCTGATTTTGGCTTTATTGGATCTGATGCGCGTTTACGCGCTCGGTATTCGTTGGCGATTATGGCGCGGACGTATGGTTATCTGCGACCGGTATATTTGGGATTCTTGGATTGATTTGAAGATTAATTTTCCCGACGACCATATTTCCGATTGGTGGCTGTGGAAATTGCTGTTAAAGTCGGCTCCCCGGCCAAACGCGCAGTTCTTTTTGTCGTTGCCGGTTGATGAATCATTGCGGCGATCTGGAATTAAGCAGGAGCCTTTTCGCGACGCGGCCGCAACGCTGGCGAAGCGGACAGCGTATTATCAATCCGTGATTGCCGACGGCTCGTGGTTTATATTGGATGGTTTGCGCTCCCCGTCGGTTTTGTTTGCGGATATTTTATCAAGTTTACCGATTCTGCAATTAAAATCACAGGCCGCTGGCTCGGGGAGGTAGTCCGCTTTGCGCATCAGCCTGCTTCTTAGACGCGAACCTTTTGGCCGGATTGTCGAAGAAACTTTATCGCAGTTTTTAAGCAGTCGGACGGCGACCCCGCATCGGGTTCGCTGGTATGACGCCAACCCCGGCTTGCGGGCGATTCGCAAAGATGGATTTGAGCCATGGCTGTGCAATAAATATCTTAACGCGATTTTTTCTTCCGAAGCGAAACAGAACATTTTTCGTCCTGCGCGCCAAGAGTTTATGCGCAGTCCTTTCTGGTGGCGCTGTTTAGCGCAGAAGTTGTATGTGGAGGCGGCAACGCACCGGTATTTAGGCGGTTGGCTGGCGCAATCAGCTTTAGGAATCGCTCCTGCTGTTGGCTATTCCGGCCACGTGCTTATTACCGGCGGAAACAACCATCTGCGGATGTTTGATATGGCGGATGGCCGCGTTTATGTAATCGCAAAAAGCGGTTTTCCCCGTTTTTTTTATGAACGCGAGCTGACTATGCGGAAAGAAACCGCTGGTCTGACTGTGCCGCAAATAATTGCCGCTGATCCGGGCGGATTGTGGTGCTTGATTTTTCGCAGCGGAATTCCTTGACAGCTTGCCTGGCGGAGATTAGGACGCTTTTCTCGCGTCCGTATTCCAAGCCTGATATTAAACTGGCAACGGCGCTGACCCATGGCGATTTTCAGCCCGCCAATATTATGGTTGATAAAGACAAGGTCTGGCTGGTTGATTGGGAATATTCGGACATAAGGCAGATTGTTTATGATGGTTTGGTCTACGCGCTAAGATCGCGTTTTCCTTGCGGACTTTCCGGGCGTATCCAATGGGCGTTGGCGCAGGACAATGGCGCGGTGGATGAGTTTCTTAAAACATGGCCTGAAACTAATTGGGGAAATCGGCTTTGGCGCCGAATGGCTTTAACGGTTTTTTTGATGGAAGAAATCGTTCTCCATCTGAAGATTAACGACAATCCTCTCTTTTATTCCTTGGATCAAGGTTTGCGCTGCTATTGTCTGGAGATCGCGAAGGCTTTGCGTTGCTTAAAAGGCCAATGAGCAAAAAGCATGGCAGTGAGACGCGGGTAATTTTCCTTAATCAAGCAGCCGGTCCTTTGTTTTGGGAATTAGCCGAAGACACGGCAAAAGACTTAGGGTGCAGCCTTATTATTACCGGACGCGGCAATATCGGCAAGCGAGCGCATCCAGCTCTTAGCGCGCTGGCGGCGCCCGATTATCGCCGTCATGGCTATGCGGCCAGATTGGGTAGCTGGGTGCATTTTTTTTTATTCGCTTTGTATAAGGTTTGGAGCGGCCCGCCGGGCGCCTTGCTTTTCATTGTTTCCAATCCGCCATTTCTTCCATTGCTCGGTTATATTATGCGCCGTTTTCGCCGCCAGCCTTACGTAGTATTGGTTTATGACATTTATCCAGATTTATTGGTGCGCCTGGGCCGCTTGTCAGAACATGGGACCGTGGCCAAACTTTGGCGGTTATTTAATAAAAAAATGCTGGAAAATGCTGAAACGGTTTTTACTATTGGCGAGGTCATGGCGGCTAATTTGGAAAAAATGTTTGATGCATCGCGAACGCGCGCAGGCGTGGTAACGGTTGTGCCGAATTGGGCCGATTCTGAATTAATCAAGCCGATGGCTAAACAACATAATTGGTTTGCGCGGCAACACAGACAACTGGATAAATTGACGGTTTTATATTCCGGCAATTTTGGTGAAACCCATGATCTGGCGACATTGCTCGACGCTGCCAAAAAGCTCGGCTTGCGGAAAGAAATTCATTTTCTTTTAGTGGGCGCCGGCAGTAAAAGGTCATGGGTGGAGACAATGGTTATTAATGAGTGTTTGACCAATGTGACAATGCTTGCTTTCCAGCCGGAGGAAACATTGCCTTTTTTGCTGGCTGCCGGCGATGTTGCGGTTGTGTCTTTGTGCCGGGGAATCGAAGGGCTTTCGGTGCCCAGTAAGACTTTTTATGCTTTGGCAGCCGGCTCAGCTCTTTTGGCGGTGGTTTCCGGAGATAATGAGCTTTCAAGATTGGTTAAGCAAAATTCTTGCGGACTTGCAGTGGAGCCCGGCGATACGGCCGCCATGATTGCGGCAATCGAGCGTTTCTGCGATGATAAAGAATTTTTGCGTTTGTGCCAGAGGCAGGCGCGGCGCTTGGCGGGAAAAGATCATACCCGCCGGAACGCGAAAGCATATGCCGATATCATCCGCAGGATGGGTATAGCGGATTTTGGCGGATAAAGACGCGGGAAAATTAAGCAAGATGAAAAAGTGGGAAAGTTTATGAAAGTTTTGATTGTTCATAACGCCGGTGCGTCCGCCCTGCCTTCGGGCGAACTGAGCGTGGTGGAAGCGCAAAGTGAGGCATTGCGCAGCATGGGCATAGAAACGCGCCTTTATCTGGAAAATAACGACAGTATCGGCCGGCGATTCTCTTGGCGGCGGCTTAAGGCCGGCCTTGGCATATTTTTTTCCTTTCATTCATTCCGCGCCATTGAGAGCATCCTGCGTCAATATAAGCCGGATGTTGTCCATTTTCATTCTGTTTTGCCATTGATAAGCCCCGCGGGTTTTTTGGCCTGCAAGCTGCGAGGAATCCCAACCGTGCAGACACTGCACAATTATCGCTGGCTGTGCGTAGAGGGCGGTTTTTTCAGGAATAATTCCGTTTGCCGGGATTGCGTTAACAAGACAATCTTGTGCGGACTCTATTATGCCTGCGCGAAACAATCGTTAGTTGTCAGCGTATTATTGACGCTGGTAAATTTGCTTTATATTAAAACCGGGTTGCTCTTTAAACTGGTGGATCGTTTTATTGCCGTATCTCATTTTGTTAAAGACCAGCATGTCGCCGCTGGTTTTCCTGAGGGAAAAATTATCGTGCGTTACAATAGTGTTTTTTTTCCTGCCGCGACCCGGCAGGCAGCGGCGCCGCAGCAGCGAAATGGCTTAATTTTTATTGGAAGGCTGGCCCCAGCCAAAGGAACAGCCATTCTTAAAGAAGTGATCAATCGCTTAAATGCGCAAATTCCAATTACAATTATCGGTGATGGGCCAGAATCGGATGCGTTGATACATTTTTGCCGGCAGGCAGGGATAAAAAACGTAGCGTTTTTGGGAAAAATGGAAAAAAATCAGATAATCAGTGTTTTATTGCAGGCTGTCTGCGTAATTATTCCCTCGCAGGTGGCGGAGACATGTTCTATGGTGGCTTTAGAGGCCATGGCCTGCGGAACGCCGATAGTCGCCTCCGCTCTTGGCGGTTTGCGGGAAATAGTGGAAGCAAGCGGTTGCGGGATTTGCGTTGCGCCTGATCACGCGGATGGCTACGTGGAAGCCATCGGCCGGATAGCCGGCTCCCCGTCTTTGCAGCAAAAAATGGGAAACGATGGAAAAGATTTTATTAGTCGGCAATGTTTGTCAGCCGGCAGTCAAAATAAATTGATTAATATATATGCCGCGTTAATAAAGAAGCGTGGTTTTGCGGCGGCCGATGGCGTGCCGTCATGATTGATTTTCAAATTAAAGAACCCTGCTTGCGCTTATTATGCCTTGCGGCTTCAGGGCAATGCGATATCGAGGAAGTGGCTCGCACTTACCGCAAGCTGGATGTCCGGGCTTTGTGGGAGTCGGCGCGGGTCAATGACATGACGGCGGTTGTCGCCCATGCCCTTATGGACGCGCTGGATGAAGCGCCCCCCTTATTTTGTCAGGCGCATGAAGAATCCGTCAGGCGCATCAACCTTTATTTAGCCGAGTTGGACCGTGTCGCTTATAGTTTTGCGCAGGCGGGCATTTCCCTGGCGGCGCTTAAAAACAGCGGCATAGCGCGCGGTATTTATCCTTGCGCCGGCTGTTGTCCCATGGGTGATATGGATGTATTGGTTGAAAAACGCCATTTCCGTCAGGCGCATCAGATTCTTCTCGGAGAAGGATTTCATTTCGATTTTCGCAGCCCTTTGGAAAAGGCGGATTTGGATGCGGCGGAAAAAAATGGAGGAGCCGAATATTGGAAAGAGCTGCCGGATGGCAAGAAATTGTGGTTTGAACTGCAATGGCGGCCCATATCCGGGCGCTGGATACAGCCTGACCAGGAACCTGACGCTGAGAAATTACTGGAACGTTCTGTTGCTATAAGTGGCACGACTGTGCGTTTATTGGCGCCCGAAGACAATCTTTTACAGGTGGCTCTCCATACTGCCAAGCATAGTTACGTGCGCGCCCCGGGCTTCCGTCTGCATATGGACGTGGACCGCCTTGTGCGGCATCTGCCTATCCAATGGGACGTTTTTCTTAACATGGTTATTGCCTTGCGGGTTAAAACGCCGGTTTATTTTTCTCTGGCTATTCCCAGTCTGCTCTTTAAAACGCCTGTTCCCGCTGAGGTCTTGCAAGCCCTTGCGCCGTCGGACTGGAAGCGTCAATGGCTTTTTCGGTGGCTTAAGCATATCGGCTTTTTTGCTCCTGATAAAGGCAAATTTAGCAACCCTGCGTATATCCTTTTCAATGCCATGTTGTACGACAATTTTGGCTGTCTTTGGCGTGCCGCATTTCCATCGCGGGCTTTGATGCGCGAGCATTACGATATTCGTGGCCGTTTGTTTTTTCCCTACTATTTACGTCGGTTGATCAGCTTGGCTTTTAGGCGGACGCTTTAAACGCCAAGTTGTCCTGTCCTGCCTGCGTGACATTCTAAAGAGCTATAATTATAAGTAAGTAATTATAAGTATACGTCCTAAGGATATCCCTTGGCTATTAAGAGGTGTTTTGATATCGTATTTTCTTTGGCAGCGCTGATTGTGTTGTCGCCCTTTTTTATTTTGGCGGTTATATTGATTAGATTGTATGACGGCGGATCGGTTTTTTATTGCCAGGAAAGAGTCGGCAAAGAAGGAAAGTTATTTTTATGTTTTAAATTCCGCAGTATGGTTGTCAATGCCGAACGGATGGGATTAGGACATATCGTGGCGAAAAACGATGAGCGCATTACGCCTGTAGGGCGTTTTATGCGCCGTTTTAGCCTTGATGAATTGCCGCAGCTAATGAATGTTTTAAAGGGGGAGATGAGTTTAGTGGGGCCGCGGCCTACGTTATTATCGCAGGTGCAAAAGTATACCGATTACGAACGGCGCCGGCTGGAGGTTTTTCCGGGAATAACCGGATGGGCGCAGGTTCGTGGCCGCAATGCTTTAAGCTGGAACGAACGCATTGATTTGGATGTTTGGTATATCGAACATTGGAGTTTTTTGTTGGATTTGAAAATTTTGCTGTTAACCATTCCTGCGCTTCTTTCCAGCGAGAGCAAATTGTACGGCAAAAACGGCGTTACTGTTGATTTTTAAGTTAGAAGGATAAATGATGAAAGTTATTCTTACGTCAGCCGGACGGCGGGTGGCGCTGTTGGAGTGTTTTCGGCGTGCCTTGATATCACGAGGGGGCGGAATGACTTATGCCGCGGACAGCGACCCGTCTGCCCCGACGCTTCGGGCGGCCGACAAATTTTTTTTAGTGCCCAAAGTGCGGGAGCCGGAATATATCCCTAGATTATTAGAGATTGTCGGAACCGAAATTTTTCGAAAGCATTAATATCCTCGCCCCCAAGACATTATTGCCCAATGAAACAAAACTTTCCGAAATCGCCGCTCGGTTGGGGTATCCTATGGTTTTAAAGCCGCGCCGTGGCTCCAGCGGTATCGGTGTTGTTGTTTGTAATGATGATGAGGAATTGCTTTTTTTTATGAAGCGCGGCCGCGATCTTGTGGCGCAGCAGTTTGTTGAAGGCACGGAGATCACGATTGACGTTTTGGGGGATGGCGATGGCAATGTGCTTTCTCTTGTGCCTCGCCAGCGCCTTAAAGTTCGTGCTGGCGAGGTGGAGCGGGCGGTGACGTTGGATGACGGTTTATTCAGGGAGCAGATATTATGCATTGCCGGCCATTTGCAACCCTTTGGGGCGATCAATATTCAGTGTTGTCTTGCCGGCGCCGGTCTTTATTTTATGGAGATCAATGCGCGTTTCGGAGGAGGCTATCCTTTAGCGGATGAGGCGGGGGCGGCATTTCCGGAAACGCTCCTTGACATGCTTGCCGATCGTCCCTGCGCAAGCCGTCTGGGTATCTATAAGCGCGGGTTGGTTATGAGCCGGTATGAGACGTCCGTGTATATGGATATCAAGGAGTTGCAAGATTCCTCGATACGCGAATTAACGCCTTTGTCTGGGAAAATAAGTTAAAGTGGCCGGCCAAATTCAAATTGCGCTCTCCAAGCCGGATATCGGCGAGCAGGAAATCAAATTAGTCAACGAGGTTTTGTCTTCCACCTATCTGGCTCTGGGGCAAAAGATGGTTAAGTTTGAAGGGATGGTTGCGCGATTTGTCGGTCGTCGCTTTGCCGTGGCTGTCAACAGCGGCACCAGCGGCCTGCATTTGGCGATACGCGCTTTTAGTTTTGGCGAAGGAGATGAGATAATCACCACCCCTTTCAGCTTTATTGCTTCCAGCAACGCGATACTTTACGAGCGGGCCGCCCCTGTTTTCGTGGATGTGGAAGAGAAAACAGGCAATATTGATTCTAATCTGATTCAGGCGGCAATAAATTCCCGCACGCGCGCCATTCTGCCTGTTGATGTTTTTGGCCAGCCCGCCAAGCTTGATCGGATACGCGCCCTTGCCGACAATCACGGCCTTGCTGTAATTGAGGATTCCTGCGAGGCTTTAGGGTCGCAATGGAACAGCATCAGCGCAGGCAGCGGACGATGGGCCGAAGCCGCTGTTTTCGCTTTTTATCCTAACAAGCAAATCACTACCGGCGAAGGCGGCATGATCGTAACTGATGACGACAAAATCGCGGCGTTATGCCGCAGTATGCGCAATCAGGGCAGGCGCGAAGAAGGGGCGAAGCAGGATGATGGCGCAGGAAAAAACGGAAATTGTGACGAAGGATTGCCGGGGGGCCTTTGGCTTAGCCATGAACGATTGGGCTACAATTACCGCATGGATGAACTCTCGGCCGCTCTTGGCGTAGCTCAAATGAGCCGAATCGAGGAGCTCTTGGCGAAAAGGGAAAAAGTGGCGGCGCTTTACAATGAAAGATTGAGGGGCATTGAAGGGTTGCGATTGCCTTATATTGCGCCGGAGGTGACTCGCATGAGCTGGTTTGTTTATGTCATTCAGGTCGGATGGCACGAAAAAAACTCCAAACGTCAGGCCGAAGTGCGGGCTCAGGTGATGCGTCAATTGTTTGCCGCCGGCATTCAGTGCCGTCCGTATTTTACGCCGATTCACCTGCAGCCTTTTTATCGCAGTCGTTTCGGATTTAGGGGCGGTGAGTTTCCTTGCGCCGAGAAACTGGGGCGCACCAGCATTGCCATTCCGTTTTATAATCAACTCACCGAAGACGAGATTGATTATATCGGTAAGGCGTTGCGGCAGGCGTATAGCAGCGCCTTGGCAAGCGGCGCGTTTGGTTAGGAAAGCGGATGGAGGGGAACCATGGGAGGGCTCCCGGGGGTTCGGGGAGGACGAGCAAACCCTGAACGAATTTATCGCTACCTATATTAAGTATAATGATGTCGTAGCAGAACTTCCCCAAAGGGGTAAGTTCTGAAGTCTGAAGCGCGAAGTCTGAAGTCTGAAAGCCCAAAATACGTTTCCTCCCCGATGCAAAGTTGATTTTAAGGCGAACCATTGTCGTCGGATGCCATTTTGCGGCCATTATAATTTCCAATTATTTAGCCTTTTACCTTCGCTTCGACGGCGATATTCCTTTGCAGCAGATAAATCTTTGGGTATCATGGGTTCCGTTATTGTTTTTTTTACGCGCTATCTTTTTCATCCCATTCCGCCTCTATAAAGGGATTTGGAAGTATCCCAGCGTGCATGACTTGGTAAATATTATCATAGCAACGGCAAGCTCAACGTTCGTATTTTTTTTGGCGGTTAGGATACTATTGGGAACAGCAGTGTATCCTCGTTCAATTTTTATTATTGACACTCTTTTGCTTGTTATTTTTTTAAGCGGTATACGGCTAGCCAAAAAGGTCTATCGGAGGATTTTAAACCGCAAAGGTGATAACCGTCTTATTATATACGGAGCTGGAGATGCGGGTGAAATGGTTGTCAGGGATATTCAGAATAATCCCGCTTCTCCGTATGACCCGATAGGTTTTATCGACGATAATAGAGTCAAGGTTGGCTCTTATATCAGGGGAGTGCGTGTTTTGGGGACAAGGTTTAATATTGACGAGATCATGGAAAGATATAAACCGGAAGAGGCGCTCATTGCTATACCCTCGGCATCTTCCGCTGAATTACGTTCTATCGTCGGTTTTTTTCAGCATCACCGCGTTGTTATTCGTATATTACCCAGTTTGGCGGAAATTTTACAGGGTAAATTTTCTCTAAATCAAGCCAGGAGTCTTTCCATGGAGGACCTATTGTCCCGCAAGCCTGTTTTTTCGGGAAGCAACGGCAATACATCCAAGGGACTGCGCGGCAAGACAGTCATGGTGACGGGCGCCGGCGGCTCCATAGGCTCCGAGCTTTGTCGGCAGATTGCGTCCGCGGTTCCACGAGAACTTTTAATGTTGGATCGCTATGAAAATGGCCTGTATGAGACATCCTTAAGACTCGCCGGCGGTTTTCCTGGTATTTCCTGCAAGGCGATTATAGGCGACATAACCGATATCCGGCGCCTGGAAACAATCTTTGCAAGAAATACGCCCCAAATCATTTTTCATGCCGCAGCTCATAAACATGTGCCTTTAATGGAGGAAAATCCCATCGAAGCTGTTAAGAATAATATTTTTGGTACAAAAAATATAGCTGAGCTGGCAAGCCGTTTCGGCGTTGAAAAGTTTGTTTTGATCTCAACAGATAAGGCTGTTCGACCGGCTAGCATCATGGGGATGACAAAAAGAATAGCCGAACTCTATGTTGCCGGCATAAATGGTTCAAGCCGGACGCAATTTTTGACAGTACGTTTCGGCAATGTTTTGGGCAGCAATAGCAGTGTTGTTCCTATGTTCACTGAGCAGATAAAAAGGGGCGGCCCTGTAACCGTAACTCATCCTGATGTAAAAAGGTAT